>DYKH01000263.1 GCA_020722685.1 Caldithrix sp.
CTCCCTTCGGTCGGAATGACATTCATTTTTGACAGGGGCTGAACTGTTACGTATGAGGAACTGTGTCTGAAAAAATGGAAAAGATTCTGGTCATCAAGCTCAGAGCAGTGGGGGACGTAGTGCTTTCTACCATCGTGCTAGCAAACCTACGCGCGGCTTTTCCCAAGTCGCGCATTGACTTTCTGACCGAGTCGGCCAGCAAAGAAATCGTCCTCAGCAATCCGGCGCTCAATCAGGTTATTGTGGTGGAGAAAAGTCGTCTCTCCGGATTGACTTTTTTCAAACGGCTGTGGCAAAACCTGCGCGTGTTGAGGAATGTACGGAATCAACAGTATGATTACGTTTTCGATTTTTTCGGCAATCCGCGCAGCGCACTGATCACCTGGCTTAGCGCCGCCGAGGTTCGCGTGGGTTACGACTACCGAATTCGCCGGCTCGCCTATAATGTAGTGGTTCCCTCCCGCGCCGATCAGGTTCACGAAGCGGAATGGCATTTGGACGCCTTGAGGGCCTTGGACTTGCCGGTCAACTCTCGACAGTTGGACGTTTCGATTGGCAGAGGCAGCAGGAATTTCGCTGAGACGTTCTGGGCGCAAGCCAAATTGGATGGACAAAGGACAGTCGCCCTTAATTTTTCCGGCGGCTGGCCGGCTAAACGATGGCCGCTTGACCGTTTTGCGCATTTGGCCGATCGTCTTCAAGAAATCTACGATGCAAGGATCCTCATCCTTTGGGGTCCCGGTGAAAAGGAACGGGCCTTGGAACTGCAGACGCTGGCAACCAAGACAACCACGCTGATCCCAGAAGCTAACCTAGCGCAGCTCGCCGCGATTTTGGAGAAAGTAGACCTGCTGGTGACCACCGACTCTGGTCCCATGCACATTGCCGCAGCCATGGACACACCCTGCGTTGCCTTGTTTGGCCCGACCAATGCCAAGCTACAAGGGCCTTACGGTGACATCCATGAAATCGTCCTCAAGACGGGTCTGGAATGCTTAGGCTGTAACCGGTTGGATTGCCCTCACCCCGCTTGCATGACCGGCCTGACTGTTTCGGATGTGCTGGCTGCGGTTGAGCGCTGTGCGGCTAAGAATGAGCTGTTTAGCTTTGCTTGATGGCCGCGGGTATGGAGAAGCTTTCCGTCATCATCATAACTCTCAACGAGAGCGCCAATATTCGCGCTTGTTTGGAAAGTGTAGCCTGGGCCGATGAAATCATTGTGGTGGATGCGAACAGCACCGATGCGACGGCGGCTATTTGCCGCGAGTTTACCGACAAGGTTTTTGTCCGCGACTGGCAGGGTTATGCCGCGCAAAAAGAATATGCCTTGCAGCAATGTTCCCACCCCTGGGTACTAAACCTCGATGCCGATGAACAGGTGCGACCGGAATTGAGGGAGGAAATACAGCAAATTCTCCGCGATCGCCCGGCAGAAGACGGTTACCTTTTACCCAGACGGTCTTACTTTCTCGGCAAATGGATTCGCCATTGCGGCTGGTATCCCGGCTATCAGCTTCGGTTGTTTCGTAAAGACAAGACGCGCGTCAGCCAGGTTCGTGTTCATGAAGGCTTTTTGGTGAATGGCAGCGTCGGCAAACTTAAGGGCGACATTGATCATTATTCCCATCCGTCACTATTCCAGAGTCTGGCCAAGCTCGACAAATATTCCTCGCTGGAGGCTTTGGATCGCTTTGCTGGACGGAAGCGCATTCGCTGGTATGATTTCTTTTTCCATCCGCTGGGCAATTTCTTGCTCAAGTACGTCCGGCAAAAAGGCTTTTTGGACGGAATGCGCGGATTCCTGCTGTGCTGGATTTCCGCTCTCCTGAAAATGGTGCTCTACATGAAAATGTGGCAACTTCAAAAAGAGAGCTCACTGAACATCCCAACTGCGCCGGAGATTAGCCGTTGAGCCTGCTGTCGGTCATCCTCATTACCTTGAATGAGGAAAGGAACATGGAGGCATGTCTTCGTAGCGTCGACTGGGCAGATGAAATTATCGTGGTGGATTCCCAGAGCACGGACAAAACCGTTGAAATCGCCAAAAGGTTCACCGACAAAGTTTTCGTCATTGATTGGCAGGGCTTTGCCGCCGGCAAGAATCTGGCTTTAAAAAAGGCTCAGGGCGATTGGGTGCTATGGATCGACGCCGATGAACGAGTTCCGGCTGCGCTTGCCGCCGAGATCAGAAAAGTCATTGCGCAGCATCCCGCAGAAGATGGCTTTGCCATTGCCCGCCGCGCCTACTTTTTGGGACGATGGATCAAGCATTGCGGCTGGTACCCCGGTTATGTGTTGCGGCTCTTTCGGCGCGGCAAGGCATATTTCAACGATAATTTGGTGCACGAAGGACTGATTCTCCAGGGGCAGCAAGGCAGATTGCAGAACGACCTGCTGCACTATACCGATGATACTTTAGAGCATTATATGTGGAAGTTCAACCGCTACACCTCGCTGGCTGCCGAAGAACTCGTTCGGCGCGGCAGGAAGGCCGGCTGGCTCAGCATGGTGGGCCGATCTCTACATACTTTTTTGCGCATGTACTTTGTAAAGCTGGGGTTTTTGGACGGTGTCGAGGGCCTGATGCTCTGCCTACTTTCTGCGAACTATGTGGCCATGAAATACGCCAAGCTTTGGGAAGCACGCAATGTGACCTCGGCTCATCCCGAAGAGGCCGAGATCGTTGAGGACGAGCCCACGGCAACAGCTTTCAGCAGAGGAGATTCGATGCGAGATTGGCGGGAGCGGAAGAAAGAGCAAGAGCAGGTGTAGGAGCAGGTGTAGACGTACGAGCGGGAGCATGACCCACAATCAACTCTCAGATGAGGTAATGAAATGCGAAACCTTCTAAGAACAATTGTGTTTTGCCTGGTGGTGCTTTTTGTCGTAGCTTACAGCTTTCAATCAGCGGCCGCAAAGCAATACTGCACGGAAAAATTGAGCGAGAACATGACGCGCTCCTACCTTGACAACGGCATGGAGGTCGTTCTGATCGAGCGGCACGCGGCGCCGGTGGTTGCCGTTATTGTCACCGTCAAAGCTGGCTCGCGTTTCGAGACGGACGCCACCAATGGCGCTTCACACTTTTTGGAGCATTTGCTGTTCAACGGCACGCAAAAGCGTACGCAAAAGCAAATCTACGACGAAATGGATGAGATCGGCGCCTACAACAATGCCAGCACCTCCGAAGACTATGTCAATTTCATGATCCTTGCGGCCACGGAGCATATCGACAAAGCTATGGAAGTGCAGTCCGATATGCTTTTCCATTCCACTTTCCCGGAGGAGAAATTCACTAAGGAAAAGGGCATTGTCATCGAGGAGATCGGCCAAAGCCACGCGCGGCCTGATTATCTCGCCGAGTTGTACTTTCTTCGGGCCGCTTACGACGGCACGCCGTACTCCCGCCCGGTGTTGGGCACGCCTTTATCCATTGAGAAACTCACCCGCGAGTCGGTGATAGATTTTTATCAGCGTTATTACGTTCCCAATAACATGATCCTGATGGCCGTGGGAGATTTCCTTCCGCAGGAAATACTGCCGAAATTGGAAAAATTTTATGGAGCGTGCCCTGCGAGGCCGCTGCCTCAGGAGCAGCCCACCGTGCCGCCGATGATCAATGAGAACGTCTTTCGCTCCGTCGCTTTAGACGGCAAACGGGCCATATTGGAGATGGCCTTACTTGCGCCTGCACTCGGTCAAGCGAATTTCATCGAGCATGAGCTTTTGGCAGAAATGCTGAATTCCGACGGTCCAATGGGACTAAAAAACTCTCTCGTCAGCAAGGAGAAAATACTCTCACTTTCTTGCAGCATGGACTATCATCCGGGATTTTCTCGGTTCCGCATTAGCGCCACTCACGCGACGGATTTGGACGGGAAAACGCTGGTGCAGCAAATCCGCGACGCTCTGAATCTATTAGCTCGCAAGGAAATCAGCCCCCCCATCATAGAAGGAATCAAAATCGGCATCATGACCGAGGGCGAGATCAACGCCGAGCGACCGCATTTTTACGGTATGTTGGCGTCACAAAAGCTGGCGGTAGGAGGGAGCGATTGGATGGCGAGCTATCAGAACTCTTTCAAAAGCATTCCGGCCGCCCACGTTCAGAGGGCCTTGCAACGGCTCAGCGACCAGCGCCACCTGGCATTGAGTTTTTCTCCTTCGACAGCCAAGAGCGAGGCCAAATCCGCCAGATCCGAGGCGACGACGCTTGAGAAGAAAACGGCAAATGGACTGCAAATCATTGCCCGACAGAACGCCGGGACGAATGTCTTCGCTTTGCATCTGCTGGCCAAAAATCGTGCGGCCATGGAGCCGAATGGGAAAGCCGGCATTGCCAATCTCTTGCACCATCTGTTAACCAAAGGCTGCAAAGGCATGACGGCCGAGCAGTTTTCCGCTGCTCTCGATCAATACGGCATCAAGTTACAGGTGGCAGACAATCCGTTCATTCCCTTTGACGATTATTATACCAGCCCGGACTACTCATTCATCCGCCTTGAATGCTTAACCGATTACCACAAAGAAGCGCTTAAGCTTTTTTCCGCTATGCTTTGCTCTCCCGCCTTGGAGGAAAAGCAGTTGGAACTCGTCAGGACCGAGCAGCTCGAAGCTGTGCGCAAGGAAAAGGACAGCGCCGCCGCTCGCGCGAAGCGACTTTTTTGGCAACAAATTGCAGCAGCAAGCCCGTTGGCAAATTCCGTTGTCGGGACAAGTGAATCCGTTCAATCCATCACCGTGGCGGATGTGCGCGAGTTTTACGCTCGTTACTTTTCGCCGGAGAATTTGATCATTTCCGCTGTTAGTGGTCTACCTACCGAAGAAACAATATCAATCATTGAGCGGGAATTCGCTGCGCTGAAGTCAAGCACTCGGCCGGCAATTCCGGTAGCTTCTGCGAGCTTGACGCCCGTCAATCAGCAAACCGCAAAGAGCGAAGAGTTGGGCAAAATGCAGTCTGCTATCGTCATCGGCGATGTGATCGACAATGTTTTGCCCGAAGATCGAGCGGCGCTGCAGATTGCCAACGAAGTTCTGTCCTCGCGCATCGCTTTTGAGCTGCGGGAAAAGCAAGGGTTGGCTTATAGCATTGGCTCCAGCCTCGAGTTCTACGGCAAGCAGGCCGTGTTGCTCATTTCCATGGGCACCCGCAAGGAGAATTTGGAAAAGGCGCAGACCGGCATTCTGAACGAGCTACAAAAGCTGCGTGATCAGCCGCCCGACGACCGGGAAACCGTGAAGGCGGCCAATCAAGCAAAAGGGAGAAGCTTAATGCGGCAGTTATCCAGCGTTAGCCAGGCGTATTTGCTGGGCTGGAGCGCTTACAAATGGAACGACGCGCGCGCGTATGAAAACCAGACCTTGTCCCTTACCAAAGTCACGGCTGACAAGGTAAAGGCTGCCATTGAAAAATATATGCCCCAGGGTTCGCTTGCGATTGTGACCGTGATATGAACATGACCAATTCGCTTGATGATTTTTGTAATGGAGGTTTTGGAATATGAAATATAAATCAGAAATAAAGGAGGGTGTCACCATTTTTCGCCTTCAAGAAGAGCGGCTGGATACCACCATCGCATCCGACCTGAAGGCGCAGTTGCTGGTGCTTCTGCGGGAAGAGCAGCTTCCGAAAGTCTTGATAGACCTTTCGTCGGTAAAATATGCCGATAGCTCCGGTCTGGGAGCTCTCTTATTAGGCCTGCGGCAGGCGCGTGAGATGGGCAATACCTTTGCGATTTTTGGGGCACAGAAGCGCGTGCAGAATCTGTTGCGGATTGCCCACTTGGAAGACACGCTCCTCAATTATGAGAATGAATTATCTGCCTTGAAGGCGTTGAAATAGCCACTTTTGCCGGAATAGACAAGAGTGTGAGGTCACTGTTATGCCGATTTATGAATACGTTTGCGCCAAGTGTCGCCGGCGCTCAAGCCTTCTGCTTCGCTCCATAAACGACACACCTGAGCTGAAATGCGAACACTGTGGCAGCGATCAGCTTAGGCGTATCATGTCCCGTTTTGCCGCCGTCAAGTCCGAGGAAAGCCGCTTAGAGTCCATGGCCGATCCCAGCAAATGGGGCGGATTGGACGAAAATAACCCTGCCAGCGTCGCCAAATTCATCAAGAAGATGGGCAGCGAGTTGGGCGAAGACATTGGGCGCGAGGAATTGGATGAAATGGCAGACGAGGCAGCTAAAGAAGCCGAATCCGGTTTTGCCGGCGAATCCGATTATTCCGGGGGCGGTCCCGGCGCTTCGG
>DYKH01000877.1 GCA_020722685.1 Caldithrix sp.
TTACCAAATGTGCCGTAAAGCCCCGGGCTTTAGCACTGGGGATATAAGGCGCTCGCCGCGAGGCGAATGTTTTGTCTTTTCAATCGCACTAGATAGATTGTTGTGATATACTATTCTTATGGAATACAAATCCAATCACAACGTCGTCTACTCTTGCAAATACCATGTCGTTTGGTGTCCGAAGTATCGTCGCCGCGTGCTCACCAGTGAAGTGGAGGAGCGGTTAAAAGCGATCCTGCGTGAAGTGGCAGAAGAGCGTCAAGCGGAGATCATCGAACTTGAGGTCATGCCAGATCACGTTCACCTGCTCATCGAGGTTGATCCTCAGTTTGGCATCCATCGATTGGTTCGGTTGATGAAGGGGCGCAGTTCCCATCACTTGCGCCAAGAGTTTCCCAGGTTAAAAAAGCGTTTGCCGACACTTTGGACAAACTCCTATTTCGTCTCCACGGTGGGAGGTGCCCCACTTGCCGTCATCAAGCAGTACATCGAAAATCAAAAAAACGTCTAAGAAGTCGAAGAGTCAGACGCCCTCTTTTGTGTGTGAATTCCCCCTGCGAGTCACGCGCCGCCAAGAACGAACATTAGAAGCACGGTTTGAAGCAGGACGCCAACTCTACAATGCCCTTCTTGGCGAGGCTAAAAAAAGACTGGCGCTTGTCAGACAATCTATCTGGTACACGAAGGCCAAGAAAAGCTCGAACAAAAAAGCGCGGCAGGCTCACTTTGCGGCAGCAAGACATGCACACGGATTTTCCGCCTATGCCCTTGAAGCGTTTGCGGATAAAATACGGCGTACCACATGGCTGGGTGATCACTTGGACTCTCACGTCGCGCAAAAACTAGCATATCGTGCGTTTGAAGCGGTGCAAATGGTCGCATTTGGCAAAGCGAGGAAAGTGCGATTCAAAGGCAAACGCGGATTGCACAGCCTTGAAGGGAAGACGAACGCCGCTTGCATCCGTTGGCGGGAAGATCGGGTGTTATGGAATGGTCTTGAATTGCCGA
>DYKH01000264.1 GCA_020722685.1 Caldithrix sp.
TACTGATAAGATATAGCCGGGCCAAAAATCGCCGGAATCTCTAAGGTGAAATTGAGAATAGAAATGCAAATGACAATTCAAGCGAGATTCTAAATCCGACGCCATTGCACTCAAGTCGCTCGCACGAATGGCACATCAAACCCACGTGGCGTGGCAGTCAGAAAAGCTAGGCCTTCATAACGAGCGCAATCGATAGATCATCGTTTACGCGGGCATCGCCGATGAATCGATCAACGGTCTCCACTAACTTTTGGCCAATCTGCTCCACCGGAAGCGGCGTGAGTTGAGGCAGCAGCTCTAACAGCCGCTCTTCGCCAAAGAATTCCTGTTGCTCGTTTTGCGCCTCTGTCAAGCCGTCTGAGTACACCAAAAGCCACTCGGTGGGGGCCAACTCGACTTGTACTTCGTTGTAGATAGCTCGGTCGGAAAGGCTCAATGCCAGTCCACCCTTTGCCATCTTTTCAATCCGGTCGCTCCGAATTAGCACTGGCGGATAGTGACCAGCATTCACAACACGAATCCGCCTCGAGTTTGCTTGCAGTTCAAGATAGATCAAAGTGGAAAACATCTGCGGTAATTTGTCCCGGCAAAATATTTGGTTAAGCTTGGCGACCAAGGCGCCCAGAGACGTGCAGTCCAAAGCCAGCGCTCGCAACAACGCCTGCAGCTTAGCGGTCAACAATGCAGCCCGCAGGCCTTTGCCGGCAACGTCGCCTACCGCAACGCCAAACCGATCTTCATCAATGGAAATAAAGTCCAACAAATCGCCGCCCACTTCATTGGCCGAGCGAGTGAAAAGCCACAAGCTCCAGCCGGGAACCGGAGGACTGGTCGGAGGCATGAGAGCCTTTTGCACAGCATGTCCGGCTTCCAATTCCTCGCGTGCCAGCAGCTTGTCCTTAAGCTCGAGTATTAAGACGAGCAGTAAAATGGCGATGCCAATAACAGGTCTACTTTGATCCCTATTTGAACCGGAAATGTTGGTAAAGGACAGCCAGAGACCAACAACCACCATAAGCCGACGAAAGGGCGTTAGTTTTTGCAGCAAGCTTTTCAGCAACCACCACGGGATAACGAACAGGCGCTTCAAGCGGCCCATTCGCTCAAGCCGCTCCCTTCGTTCTGCAGTGAGCATAAATTCTTTTAGCTCTGAGAGCTCGCGGCGATAGGAGCGTCGCAAGCCGCCATAGTGCAAGTCTTCATGAAGCCGTTTGCGGGAGCGAAAATCGCCGGATTTGTAGGAGCGCTGATTTGCCATCGTTCATTTCTTTTTAAGCTAACTGTAGATTGGTACTACTGGAGATTCGAGGCGTAGGAAATGTCTCCAGACATCGAGCATTGAGGCAAACCACGATGCATAGCCGATCAATTAGCGACTAAAGCTCTTCGTAAGCTGTCAAAGTAATCCGATCCGGTTCGCAATCAAGGAATGGCGCAAGAACTTTTTCTTCCCAGGCCAACCAATTGGAGGGATATTCGCACGCCGATTTGGGCCGATCCATGGGGCCCCAGAGCTTTTCCCACGCGTCTCGACTTTCATAGATCCAAACGGCAACGTATTGGTTTGTTCTTTCACCCCTAATGCCTTTGGCAAAATAGAAAGCGCTCAAGCCAGGCAGGTCGAGTAATCGGCTTTCGCGAGCGTTGCGCAGCGCCTGCTCAAAAGCGGCTGGATCGGCATCGGCCTTCAAGCAATATTCATGGATGCTCACGACTTTGCCCACAGGCTGCTGCTTTCATAATAATATATTCAGGCGACATAGCGCTATATGCGCGCCTTTAAGCTTATCGACATTTTCCAGGTCAGACATCACCAATCCGGGAGTTCGATCCATTTATCTTCTTTCTATTTCACCACTGGAAAACACGCAATCCGTAGTTTGGAGCAGCCGTAAGGAATCAGAACCAATTCTTCTACCGGCTCGTTGGTTTCTATTGGACGCCAATCCGGACTGTATGGAATGGGGCCAGCCACTCCACCGTACTGCTGCCATTCCGGAATGCGCTTGCCTTTGGCCGTCAAACGGATTGGGGCATGTTCGGGCGACCATGGCTGAACGGCAACGCTGCCGATCTGCACCGCAAAGGCAGAATCCGGCTTGTCGATGTATTGGCGCAGCAAACCATAGTTCCAAGGCTGGGTGGGAAGCACTTCATAAGTGGCATACGGCTCTTCACCAAAAAGCTTGTTCTTTTGGGAAGCAAGATTCAAAGCGTAGACCAATGGCCCGCGCTCTACGCCGACGGAATTCTCATGCCATCTGGAAATGCGAATCTTCATCGGCAGTTGCAGCTCCACAATGTCGTTCTTTTGCCAAGTGCGGACAACTTTGGTGATGGTTCCGGCCTTAGGCCTACTATATTCCTTGCCATTGATCGCGATGCCGGCGTTTTCACACCACGCCGGGATGCGCAGATGCAAGGGGAAGGTAACGCTTTTCGAGCTTTTAAACACCAATTTGATTTTTTCCTCAAAGGGGTAGTTGGTCTCTTCGCTGAGGGTGACCGTTACCCCGTCGGCCACTTTCGCGGTGACTTCAGAAGGGGCATAGACCAAGGCCGCCAGGCCATTATCCTGCGTAGCCAACCACAAGCTCGCGGCATATTTCGGCCAGCCTTGGTGATAGTTCGCAGTACAGCAGCCGTAGCCGTTCTCCAAGCCGAACAGCAATTCCGTGTCCTTGTGTTTGGTGTTAAAATTGTGCCACTTTTGGTCACAAGCGATCTGATTTGGAAGCTGATAATATTGACGCCCGGTAAAATCCGGCTCGACTTGTGTCGGCAGGGCGTTATAGGTAACGCGCTCCAAAATGTCGGCGTACTCGGCATCACCGGTAATTTGCAGTAGGGTTTCCAAGCTGAACATGTATTCGACCACCGTGCAAAGCTCCGTTCCATGGGTGGGATCCGTGCCGTGCAGCAGCTCATCGCCGGAAAACAGGCCCTCGATCTGGCCATGATACTTCATCAAATCGTGGATGCCCTGTTTTACCGCTTTGAGGTACTTTTCATCGCCCGATTGTTGATAGTATACGCCGGGCTGCTTGATTCCCATGGCGGTGTTGACGCCGTGCCAGTCGTGAGGATCACCGCTCAAAAAATCTCCGGTCCAATCTTGAGTTTGTCGAAAGATGAGCTCACCCAGCTCTAATAGAAAAGCCTCTCCGGTGCGATTGTAGAGCCAATACACGCTGGCCAAGTTCTCGCCGCCGCGCTGCTTCGCCCAATCGGTCCAATGGGCAAGGGGCTTGTTGGGCAATTCCTGCAATTGGTACCTAAAGTACTTGGTCATAAAGTCGAGTACTCGTGCGTCCCGTGTGGCATCATAATACGTCTGCATCACTTTCAGCATCACCATGTGCGGCCACCAGTCTTCCTTGTTCTTTTCCTGCCAGGCCAACACTCGCTGCTCGGGGGTAAAAGTGCGGGTCGGATCGGGATAGGGACCAAAATAACCGTTGGGCCGCTGGCTTTTTAGGCTCCATTCGATCCATTTCTGCGCCTTTTGGATCAGAACCTTGTCGTTGAGAATGTAGGCAAGGGGAAGCATCCCGTCCAACCAATAGGGGCCGCGCTCCCAAGCATCGCCTTTACCGCCCAGCCAGCCGTTGTCCGGGCCGACATCCTTCCAGATTTCATCCAAATGACCCGTCATGCCTTCAGCCGAGAGCTTGAGTTGCTGGTACAGCCACCCCTTCGGCGCAATCGCATTGAGGGGCAGTTGAATATAGGCATTTTCAACCAATGGTTCGCGGTTGGAGAGGTAATTGACGTTCTTAGCATGGACAGTCATAGCAAATGGTCCGCAAAGAAGTGAAAGAAGCAGAACCGACACGAACGATTTCATCCAAACCTCCATTTAGTGAGAATTCTCCAGCTATTGTCTCTTTACACTATACTCCAAAGTTTGATCAAGGTCCACAATTCGCGCGTAAAACGCATAGCCACCAAAGTTATTTTCAATCTTGATCAATAGCTTATTCCACCCCTTCTTCAGCGGCAGCATCACTCGATCCTGATCCGGCACTGCCACGCGCACTCCAAGGAAACGATGCACTTCCTTATCGTTCAGAAATACTTTAACGCCATCATCGGAACCCAAGAGAAGCGGCAGAACCTGGTCTTTGGGTGACCGAACATAGGTGAAGGCGTATGCCACCACGAATTCATAGGGAGTGAATTTCTTGTACAAGCTAAAGTACCCGGATTCCGGGGTTTTTTCCAAGCTCCAGCGGACGCGTTGGCCCTCCGCGCCGGAATAAATCTTTTCCGGCTCGATTTCTTTTTCCGGGGCATAAACGGTATCCAAGCCAAAACGCTTAACATCCGATTCGCGGGGATTAGGAAACGGTCCAATGATGAGCCATTCAGGAATGAATTTTTTTTCCGGCTCAATCAGGAAAGCATCTAATCCGACCTCATAGCCGGCAGCTTGACCGTCCTTCCCATCAATAATGAAAGTCAGTGGGATTTGGCCTTTGCTTGCCTTGAGGTGAGCCAGAGTCAGCTCTCTGCCCGGCAGCACTTGTTGAGAATAGGCGGAAATCTTGCCGACCAAGGCTCCTTGAGAAAGGACATTGACATTGCCATAGTCGGGTCCCGAGGTGTAATAAATCCTGACGGAATACAAATCTTCTTCCACTGGCAAAGAAATGGAAAAACTATCGCCTTCTCGACCACCATGAACTTTGAGCTGTCTGAGCGAACTCCATTCCGGCCCATGGATTGACATGTCCTCCACTTCGGCCTTGAGATTGGTACTTTGCGGCATCAGTGATTCGCCCTCCAGAACACCATTAGGAACCGTCGCACGCAGCGGGATGCGCAATGCGGCGGCCGGCAAAGGTGCAAATGCTTTATGCGGCTCCTTCTGGTACCAGTAAGCCGTGCTGCTATAGTCCGCAACCTCGCTGTTAGCGTGCCCATGCTCAATGGTAAATCGCAGGGACTTTTGGAATGGAATCGCATCGCTGACGTGCCAGCGATAGGCGGCGATACGACCAAGAGAATCGTCCTTTAAGATCAGCCCGTGATAGGGTGCGGCAAATTCGCCGCGATTGAAATACCAGCCACTGATAAAATAGTCCTCGGTGCCGGTGCCGTAAATGGAAGGAAAGGTTTCGCCGTCCACGTAGACCATCTCGTCACCTTCGAGGAAACTTAGATTGCGCTCGTAGCTTTGCATGGACATGTTCAGGCCGACAAAGTGCCCCTGCCCTTCGGCTTCGAGCACGACATAGTTTTGTTTGGGATCCGTGCGCAGCTCGCGCCGCCATTGACAATGAAAGTAGGCCACATCCTCCTCCAACGGCTCGGCCAATTTCTGGTAGTCAATATGATAATAAAAAGCGTACAACTCTTGGCCGGTTTGGTTGTCCACTTCGATGCGGGCGGACTTTTGAAACGGCATAGGCAAATTGCTAAAATAGCCGCCGCTGGTCATGCCGACATAGGCGGAAAAGTAATGTCGATATTCGAATCCCGTGCCGAAAAAGTCGCCGATCGGAACTTCTACAGAGGGGTTCGCCTCTCCATCCCAAAACATGCGCAGGACGATTCGCCGCAAGAAATAAGGATCCCGCGAATCGATCGTCACCCAAATGTGAGTGATGACTCCCGGACCTTGTATCTGCGCGATGGTCGCTTTTTCCCCCGGGTGCAGATTGATCCGGTCGTTGTTACCGCCGGTAGAATCGAAACTGGAGATTTGCAGCAATCTGCTGCTCTTCAGATAGGGCAAGCGATCGGCCGACAAAATGTTTTCCAGAGTCTCTTGCCCATTAAGAAGGTTTGTGATCAGGAGAAAAAGAAAAGCCAAACCGAATAAGCGGTGTATCATTGCATTACCTTTTTCATCTTAGTCTTTCACAGGAATTCCCATGGCCAACAGGCCGCTCGATAATGATGGAAATGCTACTCTTCAATTTAACCGCAAAGCGCCCAAAGGAGGCGCAGAGACCGCCAAGCCCGCTTTTGTTGAGGCAGAAACCAAGTGACAACGCTTTTCACCTTCGTCATCTTTGCGATTTCTGCGCCTTCTTGGCGAACTTGGTTTGAGTGAATCACCCCAAAAAGGTACGGGTTTTATTTCCGTGGTAACTTTCGATGACTAATTCTGAAGCTCGCGGTGCCCGCCCAAGAAATAATTCGGATGAAAAAATCATTTGGTTTCAATGATAATCTCGTGCGCGATGAATGTCCCAATCGTTCCTTTGGGCATTGCCAATCGAAGCA
>DYKH01000878.1 GCA_020722685.1 Caldithrix sp.
CTGCATGCTTTGCTGACGCAGGTTTTCGTAGTTGCCGACGAGGAGGATTTTCATTTGGTCATGCGCTGCGGATCAAGCTGGTACGCAGAACCGCGTCAACGCCGTTAAAGGGCTGCGGCACTTCCAGCAATGTTTCCAAATGCAGGGAAAATGGCGGGTGCTCCAGGAACACACCCGAATGACGGTACAGGCGGATATCCGGACCTGCGGCCTTGTCCAAGTTCACTTTGACTCGCCGACCGGTGGGAATGTGCTCAGTGACAATCATGGTGGCGTTTTTCAGTTTCCGCAAAACGGTGTTGATCTGCTGATTGCTCAGATGCTGAAACACCTGTCTGATTAAATAAATTTCCCCTTGCGGTAGCGGGTCGTCGACGATGTTCAGACAATAAAACTCAATCATAGGACCAGCAGCAGTCGCGTTCAGATGCGCGATGAGTGGGCGCACGATATCCACGCCAATGTAGCGGATTCCCAGACCGTCGACGATCCTGCTACCCACCCGGAAATCACCGCAGCCCAAATCAACGACGGTGCCTACGCCGTTTTCCCTGATGTATTTCCTGATGGTGTCGATGTACGGCTTTGTCGGGGCCAAATCGCTGCCGGAGCCTGAATTGAAGGGGCCGGCATCCTCTGTCCCCCCCCACTTCTTGTTTGCGTATATGTCCTCGAAAATTTGCTGAAGGTCACGGTGGCGGTATTGCAACGCCGAAAAGCGTGCACGTAGTGTACGAAAAAAGTATCTGAAGTCCATCATTGTTAAGGCTCCTGTAATCTGTTTGCCATTTTTCTGCTTCTATGCGACATAATTGGAGAAGTGCCGGCTTGCTGTATGATGTCGCTGCACGCATACATCCTTTGCGCCGTCTCCGGGTATTCACGAAACGCATTTGCGATCAGCGACTCCATTTGGATCTCCATAGGGCACCTAGAAAACCAGCGATTTGGCTTGGCCTGGCGCAGACCGCGGAGAATCCAGCGCTGATACAGGCGTCCGGTCAGG
>DYKH01000879.1 GCA_020722685.1 Caldithrix sp.
ACCCGCAAATCTACGACCTGTTCAACCTATGGCAGGCGTTTGTCAAAGCCTCCAATCCATCCTTGCCCCTCTCCCTATGGGAAAGGCAGGGTGAGGGTGGGCGAATACAAAAAAGCCCGCCTCCCCGAGATGCAAAGTCTCCTGGAGGCGGGCAAATTTTGCTGGCCGCTTCACCGCAGAACGGGAATGTGTGGAAAATGGGCAGGTTTTCTGATAGAATTCGAACATGCCAGTCATTTCGATGTTTTACGGCCTGATCGTTTCCTTGTACTTTCAGGATAACCGGCAACACAAGTCGCCTCACATCCACGTCAAATACCAGGATGAAGAGGCCGTGTTCCGAATTCCAGATGGAGAACTGTTGTCGGGAGGAATTCCACCGGCAAAGATGAAACTCATTGCGGCATGGATCGAACTCCACCGCGAAGATTTAATGGCCGACTGGCAACTGGCTGTCAGCGGACAGCAACCTTACAAGATCGAGCCTTTGAGATAACCATGAACCCAAGAGTAGTGGAAGTCACCCCTAACAATGATCATACACTGACGCTTCGTTTCACAAACGGCGAAACGGGCGTGTATGACTGCAAGCCGCTTCTTGATTTTGGCGTCTTTGTTGAACTCAAGGACCTGGCCTACTTCAAACGCGCCCGTCCGTTTAACGGCACGGTCGTTTGGCCTAACGAGCAGGATATTTGTCCCGATACGCTCTACCTGGATTCTTTGAAAGAATTATCGCCAGCCTGATTATAAACTGACCGCTTCATCCGATCGCAGACGAAGAAATAAAAAAGCCCGCCTCCCCGTGACCGCAGAGGTCCCTAGAGGCGGGCGATTGTTGTGTTTCTGTGGCAACTAAGTTGACAGGAAGTTGTGCCGTTGTAACCATGTTTCAACCTCGCCCGCGTTTCATTTTTAACCATTCGTCGTGTCATCCTCCATCGTTCTGATCGCCTGCCGATCCTTTCTCCGCGCCACGATGACCGAGATATTATCCGGGCCGCC
>DYKH01000880.1 GCA_020722685.1 Caldithrix sp.
GGTGGCGCCCGCGGCATCGCACACATCGGCGCCATCATCGCGCTCGAAGAAGAAGGCATTCCGATCGATATAATCGCCGGCACCAGCATGGGCAGCATTGTGGGCGGACTTTATGCGGCAGGATACTCCGGAGACGAAATGCGCCAGATCGTGAGGCAGATCGATTGGCAGGCAATCTTTGAACAAAACCCTGATCCTTCGGCAGAGTTTGTCAGCGAACATTACGGCGTGTTAAAGCCGTTACTTCGGCTGCGTTTCAAATTTTGGGAACTGTATCTTCCTTACGGTTTGAATAATGGTCAACGCATCAGTGAAGAGCTTTTTCGACACACTGCTACAGCCAATTATGCTGCCCGCTCAAATTTTGATAGTCTGGCAGTGCCTTATCGGGCGCTGGCGGTCGATGCTGCCACCGGGGAAGTGCTGGCGCTCAACCGGGGGGATCTGGCGCAAGCCATCCACGCCAGTATGGCGATCCCGTTTGTTTTTTATCCAGCCAGAGTGGAAAAACGACTGCTGGTCGATGGCGGTGTGTTGAATATCCTTCCTACCGACGTGGTGAAAGATTTGGGCGCGGACGTCGTTCTCGCTGTGGATCTGGAGCAACTTTTCCCATTGGGCACAGAACCGAAGCATTTTTCCGATGTTGCCATTCACACGCTGGACATTACCATTCGGAAACTTAAGAAAGAAAATGTAGCATTGGCGGATGTGCTGATCGAGCCTGATTTGGGCGACCATTCCGCCTACAATTACAGCAACTTTGATTTTCTGATCGACCAGGGCTATCAGGCGGCAATGGCAAAGATGGCTGACATTAAGAAATTGGTACCGTTGCCAGCGGCAGTTGAAAACCGCCGGGGAAAAAGTCTCAATAAAATTTTGTTGGAACAAGCACAAATCAAAAAAATAACTATCGTTGGGCGGGAGAAGGTCAGGCCGCCAGTTATCCTGCGGGAATTTCCGCTCAAAACCGGGGATACTTTTAATTTGAAAGCTGCACT
>DYKH01000265.1 GCA_020722685.1 Caldithrix sp.
CTGAAAAAAAAGCGAAAAAGTGCGGCTGAAAAATCACAGAGGTTCGGATCTCTGAGCGTAGCGAAAATCCTCTCGGACCAAGTGAGAAGACGTTGATTGCACCATCATCACCGATTTGAAATTCTACGTATGAGCCATTAGATTTAGCGGTTTTTGACGCTAAAGGTTCCACAACTTGCCAAGTCGTTAAGGAATATATTATGGTGAAAGAAGCTAAAGCGCGAATCCTGATCAACGATCTTCTCAAAAGATCGGGATGGAGGTTCTTTGACGAAGAAAGCGGCCCCGCTAACATCACGCTGGAAGCGAACGTCAAACTCAAGAAGAAGTCCCTCAGCGCCCTCGGCGACGACTTCGAGAAGACGGCCAACGGTTTTGTTGATTACCTGCTATTGGACAAGTGCGGATTCCCGCTCGCCGTCTTGGAGGCCAAGTCCGAGAAATACGATCCCCTTGTCGGCAAGGAGCAAGCACGGCACTATGCCCAATCCCAGAATCTACGATTCGTCATTCTGTCCAACGGCAACCTGCATTACTTTTGGGATTTGGAGCAAGGCAACCCGGTCTTGATCACGGAGTTCCCGAATCCCGCATCCTTCGCCCATTTCCACGCCTTCAAGCCAAATCCCGACGCACTGGTCGTTGAGAAGGTTGAGACCGACTATGTCGCGGTCACGCAGAACCCCAATTACCGCAATGACCCACGCTGGACCGATGCCGGCCAGCGTGAGGCATTCGTCAAGGATGCGGAACTCAAGTTCCTGCGCCCATATCAGATTTGCGCAATCGCCGCCCTTCAAGAGGCCGTCGGCAAAGGGCAAACCCGCTTTCTCTTTGAAATGGCGACCGGCACCGGCAAGACACTCACCGCCGCCGCCGTGATCAAGATGTTTCTGCGCACGGGCAATGCGAAACGCGTCCTTTTCCTCGTGGACCGGCTTGAACTGGAAACCCAGGCATGGAAAGCCTTCGTCCGCCTTCTGAAGAACGACTTCCGCACGGTCATCTACAAGGAGAACCGCGACGACTGGCGCAAGGCCGAGATCGTCGTTTCCACGGTCCAAAGCCTCCAGTTCAACAACAAGTATCGCCGCCTTTTCTCGCCCACGGACTTCGACCTCCTGATTTCCGACGAAGCGCACCGTTCCATCGGCGGCAACAGCCGGGCGGTGTTTGAATACTTCATCGGGTACAAGCTCGGCCTCACAGCGACCCCGAAGGACTACCTTAAGAAGGTTGACCCTGCCCGCATCAATGCCCGCGACCCCCGCGAATGGGAACGCAGGCAGTTGCTTGACACCTACAAGACCTTCGGATGCGAGTCCGGCGCGCCAACTTTCCGCTACAGCCTCATTGACGGCGTCCGCGGAGGCTACCTCCTGAATCCCGTTGTCGTGGATGCCCGAACAGAAATCACCACCGAACTGCTGGCGGACAAGGGCTATTCCGTCATGCAGGAGAACGAGGACGGCGAGCTGGTGGAACAGACGTTCTTCGGGAAGGACTTCGAGAAGAAGTTCTTTTCCGACGAAACCAATTCTGTCTTCTGCGAAACCTTCATGAAGAACGCATTGCGCGACCCGCTCAGCGGCGAGATCGGCAAGACGATCATCTTCTGCGTCCGCCAGGACCACGCGATGCGGATCGTCCAAAAGCTGAACGAGATGGCCCACGCCATGTATCCCGGCAAGTATAACTCGAATTTCGCCATTCAGGTGACATCCGGCGTAACCGATGCCCAGCAAATGGCGGCCAGCTTCGCGAACAACAACCTCAACGGCCACACCCGCTTCCTCGACGGCTACCTCAGTTCCAAGACTCGCGTTTGCGCCACCGTCGGCATGATGACCACCGGCTACGATTGCGAGGATCTGCTCAATGTCGTCCTGCTTCGCCCCATCTTCTCTCCGACCGACTTCATCCAGATCAAGGGACGAGGCACGCGCAAGTACAGCTTCCGCTACACCGAGAAGGATGGCGGCCAAACACAGGAGCACGCCAAACCGAAGGAGAAGTTCAAGCTCTTCGACTTCTTCGCCGTCTGTGAGTATTTCGAAAAGAAGTTCAACTACGACGAAATCATCGAACTTCCACCGTTGCGCCCGCCGGGACCGCCGCCGCCCCCGCCTCCTCCACCCCCACCAGGGCCGGAAGGCTACACAAATGTTGACCCTGATCCGCTCAAATCGCATATTGAGTATCCCGTCCCTGTTTACGGAATGAAAATTGACCGCAAGTTCTTCGATCGCTTCGAGGAACAGGTCAAGGCCTCGCCCGAAATCCGGCAACGCTACGAACAAGGCGACATCAAAGGCGCCGAGGAAGCCGTCATCGCCGGACTCTTCAACAAGCCGGAGGACTTCTTCAACCTCGACAAACTCCGTAGGGCGGTCCAGGCCGACCGCCGCATCACGCTTCGGGAGATTCTGGCGAAAGCATTCGGCGAGATAGACCGATTCCCTTCCAAGGATGAGTTGCTGGAAGAGGAATTGGCGAAGTTCGTCTCCATCCACAAGCCGGATGCTACGCACATGCCCGTCATCCGCCAGTTCTTCAAAGCATATCTGACCGACGGCGGGGTCCGAGCGATCGTTGACTCCCGCGAGTTCAGCAAACTCGCGGACAATCCAAAAATTTCAATCGGCGACATCAGGGCGCTGAACGGCTGGCGGGACATCATCCCGGAATACGTTAAGGATTACGTTTCATTGAACCAATTTGCAGCATAAATGAGAATGATCATGAGTAAAGCGCAAAAAGCTGTTGTGAAAGTGCAAGGAACGAACATCGTCGTGCTGGCCCGCCACCGCCAGAACCAAGACTTCATTTCCCTAACTGACATAGCCAGGCACAAGGAACCTGATCGTTCGGATCACGTCATCCAGAACTGGATGAGAAACCGCAATACGGTCGAATTCCTGGGCACATGGGAACGATTGAACAACCCGGACTTTAACCCCCTCGAATTCGAGGGGTTTAGAAACAAGGCCGGCCTGAATAGCTTCGTATTGACCCCGCGCCAATGGATAGAGACCACAGGTGCCGTCGGCCTGCTCTCCAAGTCCGGCCGCTACGGTGGCACCTTCGCCCACAAGGACATCGCTTTCGAATTCGCGTCGTGGATATCCGTGGAATTCAAGCTCTTCCTGATCAAGGAGTTCCAGCGTCTCAAGGACGACGAGAACAGCCGACTTTCTCTGGCATGGAACCTCAACCGGACCCTATCGAAGCTCAACTACCGCATCCATGCCGATGCCATCCAGGAGCGCCTGATTCCGCCCGAAGTGTCCCCCGCTCAAGCCGCAAAGACCTATGCCGACGAGGCGGACGTGTTGAACATCGCCCTGTTCGGCCGGACGGCCAAGGAGTGGCGCACAGCCAATCCCTCACTGGATGGTAACATGCGGGATCACGCCACCGTGGAACAATTGCTGGTTCTGGCCAATATCGAGGGCATGAACGCCGAACTTATCCACATGGGGCTTGCCCAGGGCGACCGCCTCCGGCGCCTGAATGAAATCGCCATACGCCAAATGCTGGTCCTCTCCACAGCGCCTGCCGCAAGACAACTCAAGGGAGAACCTCATGCTTGACGCACAAACCAAATCCCGGATTGATTCCGCCCGCGACATCCTCGTCGGCAAGGTGCCCGTCCCGCAATCCCAGGTCGAGCAGATCACCATCGCCCTGATCTACAAGTTCATGGATGACATGGACCGGCAATCGGAGGAACTTGGCGGCAAAGCGACCTTCTTCACCGGCGACTTCAAGAAATACCGCTGGGCGCAACTGCTGGACAAACGCTACAGCGGCCATGAACGCCTGCTTCTCTATGCCGAAGGCATCGAGAAGATGAATGAGAATAAAAATATCCCCCAGTTGTTCCGTGATATTTTCAAAGGCGTCTTCCTGCCCTACCGCGACCCGGAAACGCTCAATCTGTTTCTGAAGGAAATCAATGGCTTCACCTACGACCACAGCGAGCGGCTCGGCGATGCCTTCGAGTATCTGCTTAGCATCCTCGGCACGCAGGGCGAGGCTGGCCAGTTCCGAACCCCGCGCCACATCATTGACTTCGTCGTTGCCGTGGTTGACCCGAAAAAAAACGAGACCATCCTCGACCCCGCCTGCGGCACGGCCGGCTTCTTGATTTCCGCCTACAAACATATAATGAATAGCACCACAAAAAGCACAAAAGAAAAAGTTTCTGTGAATTCTGTGCCTTTTGTGGCCAACCCCCTTTCCCCAGATGAACGAGCCCGCCTCATGACCAACTTCCGCGGCTACGACATTGCCCCGGATATGGTGCGCCTGGCCCGCGCCAACATGTATCTGCACGGCTTCCCGAACCCCACGATTCATGAATATGACACGCTAACCAGCGAGGAACGCTGGGACGAACGCTACGACGTGATTCTTGCCAATCCTCCGTTCATGACCCCGAAAGGCGGTATCCGGCCACACAACCGCTTTTCGATCAAGGCCAAGCGCAGCGAAGTCCTGTTCATGGATTACATCGCCGAGCACCTCAACCCCGGCGGCCGGGCCGGTGTGATCGTGCCCGAGGGCATCGTTTTCCAGAGCCAGAACGCATACAAGCAGCTGCGGAAGATACTCATCGAGAATTATCTTTGGGCGGTCGTCAGCCTTCCATCCGGGGTATTCAATCCTTACGCCGGCGTAAAGACCAGCATCCTGTTCCTCGACCGGAACCTGGCCAAGCGAAACGATGAAATCCTGTTCGTGAAAGTCGAGAACGACGGCTTCGACCTCGGCGCGCAGAGGAGGCCGATCGAGGGAAGCCAGATGTCGGAGGCGATGAAAATCCTGGAAAACTACAAGGGGATGCAGAAAGCAAAGGATGGGAAAATATCGCTGACCGTTTCACGCAAGCGCCTCCTTGAATCCCCCGACATCAATCTCTCCGGCGACAGATACCGCGTCGCCGCCGCGCTGCCCGCCGGCAAGTGGCCCATGGTCAAGCTGGGGGAGGTGTGCAAGGTTGTTGCAGGTCAATCGCCAGATGGGAGCACTTATAACGACCGAGGTGACGGAATGCCGTTCCACCAAGGGAAGACGGAGTTTGGCGACACCTTTCTCGGTGAGGCGAAATCATGGACGACTGCTCCAACGAGAATAACAGAGCCCGGTGATATTGTCATGTCGGTGCGCGCGCCGGTTGGCCCTGTGAATATTGTTCGGGAACGTATTTGCATTGGACGCGGATTGGCCGCGATTCGCGCACAAACCCGCAGAATTGACAACATGTTTCTCTTCCATCTGCTTCGCGGAATGGAGGGTGAGATAGTCGGTTCACACGGAGCCGCATTCGCGTCAATCAACCGATCCGAGATCGAATCAATCCAATTCCCCCTTCCTCCGCTTGAGGAGCAGGAGAAGATTGTTGCGGAGCTGGAGGGGTATCAAGAGGAAATTAGGAATTACGAATTGAGAATTAAGCAGTGCCGAGAAAAGATCACAAATACCATCAATAAAGTATGGAGCGGGGATGAAAAATGAGAATCCAGTCCAGGTCAAGAGCTATGCTTTTGCTGTTCGTATAGTCCGGCTGTATCAACATTTGTCGGAAAAAAAGAAAGAGTTTGTGCTTTCCAAGCAGGCATTGAGGTCCGGCACGAGTATCGGAGCCAATGTCGAAGAAGCACTCGGTGGGCAGTCTCGATCAGACTTCGTTTCCAAGCTGGCTATTGCCTACAAGGAAACCCGCGAAACCTGTTATTGGTTGCGCCTTCTTCACGACACCGGCTATCTGAACAATTCCGAATTCGAGAGTATTTACAAAGATTCCGAAGAACTGCTTCGGATAATTGGCGCAATCCAAATTACTACTAAGAAAGCATCAAATGAAAATTCGTAATTCCCAATTCGTAATTCTCAATTCATTCCCCCTCCCACCTCTCTCCGTCCAGCGGCAGATCGTGGCGGAGCTGGAGGCGGAGCGGAAACTGGTGGATTCGAGTGGGGAGTTGATTTCGCGTATGGAGGCGAAGATCAAGGCGAAACTGAAAGAAGTGTGGGGAGAGCCATGATCACGAAATGCAAGCGCCTCAAGAACATCGGGAAGTTCTACGACTACTCGGGTCAGGCGAATGTTCTCGACTGGCATAAGAACACATTTGTTTTCGCCCCGAATGCCTACGGCAAGTCAACGCTGGTCAACGTGCTCCGGGCCCTTCGCGACAACAACC
>DYKH01000266.1:0-3989 GCA_020722685.1 Caldithrix sp.
CGGCGGCGCCGATACCGATCTCTACGGCTGGATGAATATGTTCTTCTGGCAGAATGTGCGAGAGTATCGCTTCGATATTAAACTGATGCCTAAAAAAGCGCTCACTTTGAAAGGCGAATACCATTACTTCACGCTGGATCAAGCCAGCGATGCCTGGTATTTTCCGGGCAAAGCGGTGCGTAGGAATAAGACTGGCGCGTCGGGAAGGGAGCTGGGTCATGAAATTGATTTAGTAGCCAGAATCAAAGTCAGGGATCATTTGGAGTTGTTAGCAGGATCGTGTTTTTTTATGCCAGGCGAGTTTGTCAAAAAAACGGGAAAAAGTCCCCGGGCCAGTTGGTATTTTTTAGAAACAACATTTTATTTCTAAGGCAGAATTTTGCGATAAAGCGAGGGATATTGAGAATGAGTAGCATAAATGATTGGCTGAGCGTGGAAAGCATCGACCTGACCATGCGGGCCGAGTCCGAGTTAGAAACCATTGCCGCCACGCTCGATCTGGCAGGCCGGAGCGCCGAAGTGAAGGACATCAAGCAACTAGCGGAAGAGCTTTTGCTGCACGAGGTCATGACGCCTTCTTTGACCGGCGGCTGCGCCGTGGTTTTTCATGCGCTAAGCAGCGCCGTATTGGCGCCGAAGATATTTTTTGGCCGATTTGATAAGGGTATTGGTTACTATTCAAAACAAGGTCGCCCGATCGATCTAATCTTTCTGGTTATTGCGCCGCTGGAGAAGGAAGAGGAATACAACGAGATGCTTAAAACGATGAAACAAGCATTGCAAGATGTTTCGCTTCGAGAACGATTGCGATCTGCCCAAAGTCCTGAGGAAGCCCTGACGGTGTTGTTGAAGTACGCTGTAAGGGAATAGAGGCAGACTATGGCTGAGCAAAAACCAGAATGACCCAGATTGTTGTAGATATTTTTGCGCTGATGCGGCTCCATGCCCCGAATCATTAAGAATTAAGAGAGAAAAGTAAAAAGATGAGGATTGCGATAAAAAGATTTATGCTATGGTCTCTACTATTCTCCGTGTTTCAGGCCTTTGCTCAGGAGACCAGTAGCCCGCTAACGCTGAAACAGGCGGTAGATTTGGCGTTGCGTGCACATCCCGCACTTAAAGCAGCAAGCGAAACTCAGCAGGCAGCCGTCTATCGTGTCGATCAAGCGAAAAGCGGGTACTTACCGCAATTCTATTTCAACACGAGTTACACCCGATGGGATTGGGTGCTGCCGAACAAGAAAATTTTTCTCGGCACATCGCTCAACGACCTGTACGCAGAATTCGCCGTGCAACAGCTCCTTTACAACGGTAGCAAGACCTCGGTGCAGCGAAACATTGCCCTTACTTCGGTGCAGATCGAAGAGCGTTCGGTTCAGCGGGTGCGACAAAGTATTGCGAACACGGTCACGAAAGCGTACTTACAGTTGCTGAAAGCGCAACGGCTTGTCGGCGTCCAGCAGACAGCAGTAGAAAACCTGCAGGAACATCTGGCCGCCGCACAATCGCTCTATCGCATCGGCAAAGTCTCGCAGCTCGACGTGATCAAAGCGCAGGTGCAGCTTGCCATTGCCCGCGATGAGCTGGCAAAAGCGGAGAACGGCGTGAGAGTGCAACAGCTCGCTCTCTATGCGGCGATGGGCGTGGAGCCGCGCGATTCGCTGCGGGTGATTGATCATGTCGAACAGATATGGGAGCAGGAAGAGAAGACAAAGCTCAATACGGATTCGTTGCTGCTGATGTTGCACCGCCATCCCGAGCTGGTCAAAGCCGAGCTCGATATCAAGGCGCGGGAGCAAGAGAAATCGCTGGCGAGGTCGGAGTATTATCCGGTCGTTTTTGCGCGGGGCAGTTATAACCGGGAGGACAGCCAAGTTTTTCCGGGGCATAAGAACTGGAATGTCGGTGTTACCTTGTCATACCCAATCTTTCAAGGCGGTGTGACGCGGGCGCAAGTCAATCAGGCTGAGGCGCGCATAGAAGCTGCCCGCTCGACCCGGCAGGCACTGTACCAGAAAATAGAGTTCGTCGTGCGCTCGACTCTTCAGAGTCTCGATGACGCGCGACGAAGGATCGGCTCCGCCCGCGAGATTGTCCGCTTGAGCGAAGAAAGCCTGCGTACCGCCGAGCTGAAGTACAGTACGGGGAAAGGAACGAGTTTGGACGTGATCGATGCACAAACCGTGCTGACGAATGCCCGCATCAGCTACGTTCAGGCATTAACCGATTATTTGACCACCAAAGCTGACATCTTTTACTTCGTGGGTCTCGATACATTGCCGTTTGCCGATTAAAGGAAGAATAAAATGAAGAAATATTTGAGAATCATAAACAGCGGTTTGATCCTCTTGGTCACAGCTCTTTCGTTGGCTGGTTGTGGCGACAAACAGAATCCCGTCCATCAAGGGAAACAACCGATGCGGGTGCCGGTCGTCCGGGTAGTGCCGGTCGTTCCTACGCCGATTGAAAGCTCCGTGGAGATTGTTGGAACGATCAGCTCAAAACGGATTGCAAAAATCCTTGCGCCCGTAGATGGTGCGATTGAGAAGCTGTACGTACAGGAGAACGATCCGGTGCAGCAGAATCAAATCCTCGCCGTACTCAGCTCTATCGAGCGAATGGCGCTTTTGGGTGAAACGCAGGCACGAGCGGAACAGGCGCGGCGGAAGCTTTGGGAGATCGGTGCCGCAGACAATCAGCGCGATGAGCTGATCAAAGAATTGGATGCAGCCCGAACGGACTCGATGTATGCCGAACGCCTCTTCCTCGGTGTGCCAGTCGTGTCTCCGATTAGCGGACGCGTGGTGGACAAACCCATTGAGCTGGGCAGCGTGGTCAATGCCAAGCAGGCGTTGTTCACCATAGCCGATCTGAACCATCTGATCATCCAGACCTCGATTTCGGAACTGCTTCTTTCTAAGGTTCAACTTGGCCAGAAAATTCCGGTGAAGGTGCACGCGTATCCGCAGCAAGACGATGTAGGCACCATTTCGCTCATTAATCCTCAGGTGGACCCGGCAACCCGCAGCGTTGGCCTGGAGGTGCACATCGAGAACAGACGCGGCGAATTAAAGCCCGGAATGTTGACCACGCTGACTTTTGTAACCGAACGCAAAGACATAGCCTTGACGGTTCCCAGCGATATTCTGATCATCAAGCCAAATGGAGACCAAACCGTGTTTGTGGTGAAGGATAGCACTGCGGCGGAACGGAAGGTTATGACAGGTACTGTCACTAAAACTTCAACCGAGATTCTTCAAGGAATCAGTGCCGGCGACAAGGTTGTCGTCATGGGACAGGAGTTGCTGAAAGACGGAATGAAAGTGAAAATCCTTGCGCCGCTAAAGCAGGCGGTTGCGAAGGTTCCTCCTCAGTCCGGGAGGAAACCGCAATGAAGCTTTCCGTTGTTGCCATCAAGCGTCCGGCTGCCACCATTATCCTGATGTGTGCCGTGGCCGTGGTTGGCATTTTGGGGTATTCCCAACTTCCCACCAATCTGCTGCCGGATATCACCTATCCTTTGGTCAAAGTGTATGTGACCTGGAGAGGCGCAACCCCGGAAGAGATCGAGGACAACATCGCCACGGTGATCGAGCGAAAAATGGCAACTGTCGATAACCTCGACTATCTCGAATCGCAATGCACCGAGGGGCTTTATACCCTGTTGGTGAATTTCAATTACAGCGCCGACCGCGACATTGCCTATCAAGACGTGCTGGCAAAGATGGGGCTGGTGCGCAAGCTGCTTCCCCGCGACGCCGAGGAGCCGCTCATCATCAAGGCCGATCCGGCGCAGTTACCCGTGATGGACTTGCTAATCACCTCGGAAAGCATGGATCTCACCAGGCTGCGCACCTGGGTGGAGAATTATCTGCAGGACCAATTTGTCTCCGTTTACGGCACCGCCGGCACGGACGTCTCGGGAGGTCTAAAGCGCGAAATCCGGGTGCACCTGCAGCAGAACAAGCTGCAGGGCTATGGCATCACGC
>DYKH01000266.1:4089-6204 GCA_020722685.1 Caldithrix sp.
GGTGAAACTCTCGGTATTCAAGCAGGTGGGGGCCAATACGGTGGAGGTCTCCAACCGGGTCCGGGAGAGGCTGGAAGAATTAAAGGCGGTCCTCCCCACGACCGTGAAAATGGAGCCGATTTACGATCAGGCCGATTATATCCGCTCCGCCGTTGCCGGTGTCCGCGATGCCGCATTGATCGCGGCGCTGCTGGTTGTGATCGTGACCGCGTTCTTCCTTACCGGCTGGAGAAGGGTGTTGATTATTGCACTCACCCTGCCGGTGACCCTGCTCGGCACCTTCTTCTTCATGAAGACGCTGGGGTATTCCATCAACATCCTCTCGCTGGGCGGACTCGTCGTTGCCATCACTGTATTGTTAGACAACGCAGTCGTCGTTCTTGAGAACATCACGAGGCTGCAAACAGAGAGGAAGGACGAGAAGACACCCGTGCAAACCGGCGCCATGCAGGTATCGGGAGCAGTACTGACCGCCACCCTGACCTTCATGGCGCTGTTTCTGCCGTTCCTCTTGGTACCGGGCCTGACTTCGCTCTTGTTCAGAGAGCTGATCATTACCGTGGCGATCACCATCGGGTTGTCGCTGCTGGTCGCTCTTACGGTCACGCCATCCTTGACCGCGCTGCTATTCCCGGCCGAAAGAAAAGAAAGCGGGAAAGGCGGCGTAGTTTCTCGTCTTGCCGACTGGCTCCTGCGCGGCATCATTCGCGGTTATCGCCCGCTTCTGCGCTGGACACTCCGCTACAGATGGGTCGTCATGGCGATTGTGCTCGTCTTCTTCGCGGTAGGGATTTTCTTCCTGCGGCAGCTCGGCACGGAGTTTCTTCCCAAAGCGGATGATGGACTGATCACCGTGAAGGTAAAGATGCCCACCGGCGCGTCGATGGAGGTCACCGATCAGGTGCTTTCTCAGATCGCCGCCATCGTTGCCAAGCAGCCGTTCATTGAGCTTTATTCGATCCTTTCCGGCGGAAAGGTCTGGGGCCTGGTAACCTACGAGATCGCCAACGAGGGGGAGGTCGCCATCCAACTCGTGCACGCCTCCAAACGCTCAATGACCACCGATCAATATGTGGAGAAACTCGGGCCCAGTATTCAGCAGGCGGTCAAAGTGCCGGGCGCCAAGATCAAGGTCTTTCATACCAAAATGAAGGGCATCCGTACCGTCGGGGATTTTGATATCGAAGTGGAAGTGATCGCGCCCCGCTCCGAGCCGATGGAGCGCATTTATGAGACGGCCACATCGATTGCCGGGCGTCTCCGCTCTGTTCCCGGCCTGAGCAATGTGGACGTTTCCATCGACATCAGCAAGCCGGAGTTTCAGATATTTGTTGACCGGCAGCGTGCTATGGACTTGGGTTTGAGCGTGAGCCAAATTGCCACCATCGTCAAATCCATGGTCGACGGCGCCGTGCCCACTTCCTACAAAGAAGAAGGCTATTACTATCCCATTCGGGCGGTTCTGGACGAACGGGAAATGACCAGCCAGAAGGATATCGAGGATATCGCCCTGTTCTCGCCGAAGGGCGCTCTTCTTTACCTGCGTGACGTGGCCAAGGTGCTTCCCCGCGTCGGGCCGGTCGAGATTGACAGAAAAGATCAGGCGCGCAGCATCAAGGCGACGGCTTCGGTCATTGGCAGCTCTGTGGGCGAGGCGACCGCCGGGGTGCAGCAAGCCCTCTCAACGTTCCCTCTTCCCCCGGGCTACTCGCTGCATTACGGCGGGCAGTCGCAGATGTTGACGGAAAACATCAACAGCATGATTCTCATTCTGGTCATCGCGCTTTTCTTTGCCTACGTGGTGCTGGTGGTGAACTTTGAAGATTTTGTCAAACCGTTCATGATCCTGATTCGCGTGCCGCTGTCGCTCATCGGCGTGTCGTTTGCCCTCTGGCTTACCAAGCAGCCGGTGGGCGTGACCGTGATGATCGGCTTTATCATCCTTGCGGGAATCGAGATCAATCAGGGAGTCCTTTTGATCACCTTCATCGATGAGCTGCGTGAACAAGGAATGGAGCTTCTGGAGGCGATTCAGCAAGCCGCATTCATCCGCCTGCGCCCAATCCTCATGACCGACCTGGTCGGCATTATCGGCCTCATGCCGCTCGCGCTTGG
>DYKH01000058.1:0-29033 GCA_020722685.1 Caldithrix sp.
AACTAATCACAGGGATTAACTGCTATCAATAGCTTTATTGACCGGATAATCGTGCCGGAGGCAGATACGATATTGATCCTGAGCTGACCGTAAAGACCTTGCGGGAAAATCTCACTCCTTCGGCAAGTAATCCTTCGCACGATACTCTGCTTTGACAACCGTATGAACGTTGCCGCGCGGATTGAAATCTCCCTTGATGGCCATGAATCGCGGCTGCAATACTTTCACTAACTCGTCGAGAATTTCATTGGTGGCCTCTTCATGGAAGATGCCCCGATCACGGAATTTGTTGATGAATAGCTTGAAAGATTTGAGCTCCAGGCAATATTTGTCCGGAATGTAGCGTACCTCGATGACGGCAAAATCCGGGTAGCCCGTTCTCGGGCACAGACAAGTGAATTCGGGATTGGTGATGGTGATTTCATAGTCGCGATCACTATATTTGTTGGGGAAGACTTCCAGTTTGGCTTCAAGAATCTCCTGTTGTCCTCTTTTCAATTCATCCAAGATTCTACCTCGTCAATTGGTTTTGAGAAATCATCGCTCTTGGGGATTGTTTTGGTAAGGAATTGGATCTTTCATTCCGGCGTCCGCAAAGCCTTGCAGGCGAATTCGGCAACTCTCGCACAGGCCGCATGCAAGCCCTGCCGGCGTCGGCTCGTAACAACTGCACGTTAGCCCGAAATCCACACCCAATTCTATCCCCTTTTTGATGATTTCCGTTTTGGTGAGAAATTGCAGCGGAGCGCGAATGCTGATGTGACGGCCTTCCACTCCGGCTTTGGTGGCCAAGTTGGCCATGGCTTCAAAAGCCTGCAAATACTCCGGACGGCAATCCGGATAGCCGCTATAGTCGAGCGAGTTGGCGCCGATGAAAATATCGTAGGCGCCTATTACTTCCGCAAAGGCCAAGGCATAAGAAAGGAAGATGGTGTTACGCGCCGGCACGTAGGTAACCGGTATGCTATCCCTGCTCGGCATTTGTTTAGGGATGGGGATATTATCCGTCAGAGCCGAGCCGCCGAAGCAGCCCAGGCCGATTTTCAACACCAAGTGTTCCTTCGCGCCGACTTGCTTGCTTACTGCCTTGGCGGACTCCACTTCGATGGCGCTTTTTTGTCCATAGAGAAAACTCAATGCATGTGTTTCAAAGCCCTCGGCGATGGCGACGGCCAAGGTGGTGGCTGAGTCGAGTCCGCCGCTTAGGAGAGCCACGGCTTTCTTAGCCACTTAGACGCCTCTCCTCTCTGGTCCCCAAATGAATTTGTGCATTTGCAGTTGCATGCGAATAGGTAATCGGGTCTGCAAAATCCATTCAGCAAATTTTTCCAGATGGACTTGACCATGAACCGGCGAAAAAAGCACGGGACATGTCTCTAACAAGCAGTGGCGCTTGACGACGTTGACGGCCCAATCGAAATCATTTTTGTCCGCAATGACAAACTTGACTTCATCGGTCCGCTTCAGTCGCGGAATATTGCCCCAATCATTGCTTTCCGATTCACCGCTGCCGGGGCACTTGATGTCCATGATTCTAATGACCGCTTCCGGCAAAACGCTAATGTCGTAGCTGCCGCTGGTTTCGATCAAGACCTTGGCGCCGAGATCCAAGATAGCTTGACAAAGCCGCGGGGTATCTTTCTGACCCAACGGCTCGCCGCCGGTGATTTCCACCAAATCCAGAGGGTAGGTCGAAATCCGATGCACGATGTCTTCGACGCTCATGATTTCCCCGTCCCCATAGGCGTAGGTCGTATCGCACCAGACGCAGCGAAGGTTGCAGCCGGTCAAACGAACAAAAGTGCAGGGCATTCCGGCGTAGGTGGATTCGCCCTGAATGCTGCGGAAAATCTCAGTAACCCGCACGCTCTTCCTCCGAGTAGCTCACGGAGAGCTTGTCCGTCTCGAAGATCTGCACTTTGCTCACTTGCACTTTCTGCGGCAATCTTTCCTTCAGCCAGCCGAACACATAACGGGCCAAATTCTCTGAAGTGGGATTCATGCGGTCAAAAGGCGGAATCTCATTGACAAGCTGGTGGTCGAATTGCATGAGGCAGTTTTCGAGATGTTTCTTCAGCTCCACGAGGTCCATGACCATGCCGAGTTCGTCGAGATTCATCGACTTGACAGATGCCAGCACTTTCCAGTTATGACCATGCGTTCTTTTGCAGGCGCCCGGATAACCATTCAAGACATGAGCAGCAGAAAATTCGGATTCAACAGTAAGCTCGTACATTCAATCTCTTGGTCCCAAAACTCGATCAATTTGCTCTAACTCTGGTTTGGTTAGCGGCCCCAATTCGCTCGCTGCGGCGTTCATGCGAACCTGCTCCGGCGTCTTGGCTCCAGGGATGCAGACTGAAACGGCGGGATGGCTCAAACAAAACTGCAAGGCCGCCTGCGCCAGGGTCCGCTTATCGTCTTCCAAAAAGCGAAGTTGCTCGACTCTGTCAATCGTCCGGTCAATTTCCTCGCCGCTTAGCTTGCTGCGATGATCATCAGGATGAAACCGGTGACCCTTCTTGAATTTGCCGGTAAGAAATCCCGACGCCAGTGGGACCCGGGCGATAATCCCGATGTTCTTTTCGCGAGCAACTGGGAACAGCTTAGATTCTCCTTCCCTTCTAAGAAGGTTATAGACCACTTGAAAAAAGCTCCCCTTGTTCTGCTTGCTGATCTCCAAGCCGTGGGTCACAGGGCCGATGGAAACTCCATAGAAACGAATCTTGCCGGACTCCTGCAATTCTTCAAAAACCTCAAAGACGGCTTCCGAATACCTGAAATCAGCATCCGGGCTATGAAGCTGATAGACGTCGAGGTAATCCGTCTGCAGCCGGCGCAAACTGGCTTCAACGGCTTGCATCACCCATTGGCGGGAAAAATCCTTGATCCAGTTACCCTGCGGGTCAAGCCGGTTGCCGACCTTGGTGGCAATGATCACTTGATCCCGCTTGCCCTTGAATGCCTGACCGATCAATTCCTCGCTATGCCCCCAGCCGTAGACATCCGCCGTATCGACGAAATTGATACCAACATCCAAACACGTCTGCAAAGCCCGCAGGCTGGTTGCGTCATCTACCGGTCCCCAGCCGATGGTGTTTTTGCCCAACATGGCCGGCCCGCCAATGGCCCAAGCACCGAAGCCGATTTCCGAGACGGAAAGCCCGGTTTTGCCTAAAGTCCTGTACCTCATCTTTCCTTTGCTGATTTATTGTCGCCGATTAACACCAACGAAACATTCTTTGCGATGGCGGTATTCCGATTTCGTACTCGACGGGAGTCTCGAATCGTTACTCCCTTTGACCGGCAAGCGGAACGCAAAAATCTATCTTTGCAGGCTCCGGAGAGCAACCATAGCAAGAAGCCGGAATATTCATCCGGCTTTTTTGAAGTGACTCAAATTCTTAGGCAAGACATCCAGATCCTCGTCGGCTTCATTCGACGTTTTCTCCAGGGGCCGCGTTGATGAGATTGACCCGTAGGGGTACGCGGACTTTGCCGATTCCCTTTGGCTACGGGAAGATCTTTCTGGTTGCAGCTTCCTCTGCAGAGTTCCGGCGCGGAAGCTCACGTACACCGCAAGAAAAACGGCCAAGGACCCGATCATAATATTGAAAGGAAAACTCCACCCCAGTGAGCCGATCACAATAAACAAGAAAACAACAAAAAGCCAGATCGCAACGATAAGAACACTGGATGTCAAGCCCTTTCTTAGAAAATATTCAGCGCCGCAATAGCGACAATGAATACTCACCCTGAATGGTTGCTTGAAGATGCTGCTCTCGTGCAAAAGCTTTCTGCGGCAGTTAGGACATTTCCTAAGAGACATGAGACCTCCTCACAAAACCTACCCAGCCTGCCACGGGCATAGTATGGTGCTGATTTGATGATAGATTCTGCTTGGGAAGCAGAGGCGCCGGCCCCCTTTAAAAACCGATCTACTCGAAAAGACCTGCTTCCCAGCGGGGCGCTTTCAGACGATTTCGAAAAGCTTTTTCAAGAGAATCACTACCAATCGTAACGTTTCAATTCAAATGGCCATCCTTTCATCGCTTTCCTCTTCGTAAGGCGAGTAGAATCGCCTTTCCGCGCTGTTCACCGACGTGGCTGTTTTCGGACGGAGTTGTCGCGGGCGGCCATAAGGCTGCACTCTTCCCAAGCGTGAGGTGAAAAGAAGAGCAAAAATGGTAAAGGACGAGCTGGTCAAGATCTTGAGAAAAACATCTGTTTCCCACAGGCTGACCTCACTGTAGATCAGCAGAATACCGAACCAAATAATCCCAATGAGGAAATAATGAATCCAGCCTTTCTTTAGAGTAAAACCGCTGTCGCAGTAATGACATTGAATTCTTGCGGTGAATGGCTGGCTCAAAAAGTTGCTCGAACTAAGTTGTCTTCTCCCGCAGTTTGGACACCTTCGGACCGACATGAATCCTCCTTGCGTATATGGTGCTTCAACTTATTAGATGCTTCGTCCTGAGCCTGAAGGTATTACAGTTCTTCGGCTTGATCCTTGATCTTTACGATGGCGCCAATAATGTCCTCCATGTCTTCTTTTGTACCCAACAAAACATTTTGCGTGAACCAAATGGATTCCTCGGCGCAAGCGCGCTCGGTCTCCGGACAATGGAATTTGTTATAATCCGTAGGCCAGGGAATGCTCTTGCCGCGCGGCCCAAAGGCGCATTTCTGGAAAACGGGTTGCTTGTAGAGAGGCAAAGAATAGCCGCCGCTGGAGGGAATGCCTTCTTTGCGCAATGCGTCGAGAAACGCAGTTTTGCTCGCGTTTTTAAAGTACTCTTTCTTGTAGCGGAAAATGAACAAATGCGACGCATGACTGGTGATTCTGGCATCGTTTGCCAGAGGCTCGACGCCCTCTATCTTTGCCAGGGCGTCGTTCAGGTAGGCCAGATTCTCTTGGCGGATTTTTTTCAGCTCATCATAGCGACCCAATTGCGCCAACAGCACTGCGGACTGAAACTCGGTCATGCGGTAATTACCGCCAAAATAAAAATGCTCGTACCAGAGGCCGTCCTCGCTGCGCCCGCAATTAGAATGTGAGCGAGCCATCTTGGCGACCAAATCGTCATTAGTCAGAATGATTCCGCCCTCCCCGGCATTAATGTTCTTCGACGATTGAAAGCTGAAGCAACCGGCATCGCCGATGGCGCCAACCCGCCGCCCATTCCATTCCGCTCCCCACGCTTGCGCTGCGTCTTCGACAACTTTGAGCTGATGCTTGTTCGCCAGTGACATGATTGCGTCCATATCCGCCGGACGACCGGCAAAATGCACCGGCATGAGGGCGGCAGTGCGCTCGGTGATCGCCTCCTCAGCTTTTGCCGGATCGATATTGTAGGTCTCTGGATCGATGTCAACAAAGATGGGGATCCCACCCATGTCGAGCACCGCTGAGGCAGTGGCAATGAATGTATAGGCCGGAACGATGACCTCTTGGCCGGCTTCCACACCGGCGGCCGTCAGGGCCAGACGAAGGGCGGTCGTGCCGCTGTTGACACAAATCCCGTGCTTTGCCTGTTGATAGGTCGCGAAGCTCTTTTCGAATTCTTTGGTGCGGCTTCCATTCAAAGAGCCCCATTTGCCGCTCTTGACGACCTCGGTCAGATTAGCTATCTCTTCTTCGCCCCAAACCGGCCACGCCGGGAAAGGCTTGTTACGAACGGGCGTTCCACCTTTGATGGCCAAGTTGCCCATGTGTCTTCTCCCATGATTTAAGGTTTGACTACTTTTCTGCATGGATTAAAGTCCATATCGGCTCAATTCCTTGCGTAAACTCTCTGCGTCCAAGAACCGGATGCCGTGCATTCCAACCGCCTTGGCACTTTCGATGTTCTCTGCTCTGTCATCGATAAACAGAGTGTTCTCCGCGCCCACGCCTACCTGCCGAAGGGCATAATGGTAAATTTCTGCTTCCGGTTTGAGAGAATGCGCATCGAAGGAAGTCGTCGGACTTTCAAACAGCTTCATAATCGGATAGGTCTGCAAAATATACCGGAAGTGCAAAATGTCCGTATTGCTAATGACGGACAGCCGAACTTTGCCGTCAAGCTGTTCGACGATATTCACCACCTCCTCGTTCAGAGTAAATATTTCCACATACGCCTTGACAAAGTCCGCAAACTCGATGGAGGTTTCCAGTCGATTTTTCAGCAAATCAAAGAACGGCTCGGCATCCAGCAAGCCTCGCTCAAAATCCTGATAGGTCCTTTCCATCTCCTGACCGTCATTCAGTCGGGCGAGAGCTTGGGGACCGATGAGTCCTGCTATTTTGTCGTAGAAACGTTCCAGGTGAACGTTTACCAACACTCCCCCTAGATCAAGAAAGACTACCTTGATACTCGTATTCGTCAAAAATCCTCTCTATCAAAAAAAGCCAAGTTTTTCTATTGACCCGCTTTCGGTTCATCCGTACCATGGGCGGCAATCGTAAGCGGGTAAGGATCGAGCTGCAGCTCCTTTAGCTTTTTGATCAGCTCCTTTTGTTCCGCCTTGCCTTTGGCGACAAATTGCACGCAGCCGTCCCCTTGCGAGCCCACGCCCTTGCCACCAAAAACCAAATGGGCAATCTCGGGACTGCTCAAAATAAAATGCAATTTGGGCGAGAGCAGTTCCTGCGGGCAGGCCGGCGCGAGAAAGAGGTCAAAAAATCGCTGCGCCTCCGTCATCAGGGCGCCGATGCGAGCGGCATCACCGTCGGCCAGAGCCTGACGGGCATTGTAGAGGATGTCCTTATTGACCGGGCCCAAATAATAGCGAACGTCCTCGCCGATCTTGCCGCCGCTCTTGGGGAAGCAAGCGTTCAGATCAGCGAGAATCTTTTGCGTGTTCTTGCCGGCTTTGAGATCCGCCACCACCATATAGATTTCCTTTGGGGGCCTGATTTCCTCGACCTCCATTCGCTCGCCGTCAAAGGTGAGAAAGACGGGTGTGCCGCCGTAGGCGCACGCCTGATCCATCCTGCCGCACCGCGACGGGGTCATGATTTCGCCCTGGTACGCAATCTCCATTTCGCCGCGCTTGGTGAGCTTGAGATCGTAAAGGAGATTGAATGCGCGCGCCAGCAGCACATTGTTGGCGGCGGATGACGAGAGTCCTTTGCGAATCGGCAAATCCATTTTGTAGCTGTCGATCTCTAAACCTTGGACATGGTAGTGACAAAGAACGTAGGCGGCGACGCCAGCGGAATAGCTATAAAAGCCCCCCTCTTCGGCTACTGCCAACAGCTTGGCCGGCTCCATCTCAATCTCGTGCGGCCCCAAGACCTTGCCGTCCGGCAGCGTCGTCTTGATGACCAATTTGGACGGATGTCTCTTGGCTTTGGCGCTGATGCCCTGGTTGGTGCCGACAATCAGACAGTAGCCTTTGTGAATGGACGAATCGATTCTTCGATACCCTCCTGCCCAATCCGAATGTTCACCAAAGAGGCAAAGTCGCCCTGGCACAAAAAGATCGACCGAATCCATACGCCCTTAGATTATCCCAAACACCACAGCACAGGCCCGCACGAGGCAAGCCCATCATTTGAATTGGTGACAAAGTATTTCCATTGATAGTCCAGGCGGGATCACCGAAGGTAAGAAAAAAACAAAGGCAAGCATTGATCCGCTCAGAGTGGTCACTCGGCATTGCAGAACCCGCCGAGACCCGCTCTTTCAGCCCAGGCACTCGGGTCTCTCTATTAACCTAAGAAAGGCCTTTTACCAAATCCACAGCACTGGCCGCGTCCGGCGCATAGCCGTCGGCGCCAATCTCGTCCGCGAAGCTTTGTGTCAAGGGAGCTCCGCCGACCACAACTTTGACCGAATCCTTCAAACCGCTGGCTTTTAGAGCGGCCACGGCGTCTTTCATGTTGAGCATGGTGGTGGTCAACAATGCCGACATGCCCATCACTTGCGCCTTACTGTCCTTTATCGCATTGATAAACTTTTCCGGTGCAACATCGACGCCCAAATCGATCACTTCAAATCCGGCGCCTTCCATCATCATGGCGACCAGATTCTTGCCGATATCGTGCAAATCGCCTTTCACGGTGCCGACAACGAATTTGCCGATGGGCTTTACGCCCGTCTCAGCCAATTTGGGTCGTAATACCTTCATGCCTGCTTTCATAGCGCGCGCAGCAATGAGAACTTCCGGAACATAGAATTCGTTGTTCTTGAATTTCTTTCCGACAACTTCCATTCCGGCCACCAGTCCCTTATTCAAAACATCGGCCGGAGCAATTCCTTCTCCCAAGGCTTTTATCGTCAGCTCCTCAGTTTTCGGAGCGTTGCCGTTGATCAAATTGTCTGCCAGTTCCTGTAGCAGCGCCATTTAGACCTCCTAGGTTGATGGTGGGTAATAGTTAAACCTGTAGTCGAATCATGCTTGTCAGAGTGATAATTTACGCCCCTGCACATCGGGATTTTATTGTCAGTGCCCTTCGTTTCTCAATCAAAACGGCCCATCCCTGCGCGGAAAAGCGATATTTTACGGCTCAATTCATTTCGCCTTTAAGCTGGCGCGGACGCTGCATCAGCAACTCATGATAGCCGACAGAGATCAGGTCCTCGTTTCGAATGGCAAATTTAGCTTGCAGGAATTGAAGCCGGTCACGAGAAAGATTCGAGTCTTCAGAATCGTTCAGCACTGCTTCAAACTCGATGAACGAGCCCAAATCCTTCACCCGGTCCAGATGGATACGCACATTCTGCCATAGGTACAGCGTTCTCTCTTTGTTGACAGCAATCTGCAGATGCAAGCATTTCTCAAGAACCTGCTTGAGCACTGCCGAATCGCCGGTTTTGTAGATTAGGTAGTCGCTGATCTTTGCTTCGTCCTTTTGTGGACGCTGATAGGCGATGAGCTCTGCGGGCTCCCCTTCGACTTCACGAAGCTTGAGCTTGCCCTGCGGAACCTGGAAATAAGTGTCCCGTTGCCATTGCCTCCATTTGAATCTGGCGCCTATTGCCGCAGCGATGTCGGCAGCAAATTTCAGATCATGATACTGCGCCTTGATCTCCAGATTTTGCATGCGCTGGCTCGTTAGCTCCAGTAGGTTTGTTTGAACTTTTCAAAATCCTTGATGATGACCCGATGGCCCTCACGCTCAATGTACTTCTTGTCCTCAAACATGGCCATTATTCGGGAGATCGTCTCTCTGGCCGTGCCAGCCATATTTGCCAAATCCTGTTGCACCGGCAGCTTGGGGATAATCATGGCTGCGCCTCGTGGGTGGCCGGTTTGTTCGGCAACGTGAATCAACGCGGCCCCCACCCTACCCACGGCATCCTGCAGAGTCAAATTTTCGATCTGTACATCGCATTTGCGAATGCGATCGGCCAAGACTTTTAAGAGCTCGATAGAGATCTGCGGATACTTTTCAATCAGGAGCAGAAACTCGCTTCGCCGCAACATCAAAAGCTCGGACGATTCCATCGCTGTCACCGTTGCCGACCTTTCTTTGCCGTCCAACAATGAGAGCTCGCCAAAGAAATCTCCGGACTTGAGCATTGTCAAAATGACTTCCCGCCCCTCATCGCTTGTTCGGGTAATTTTTACCGTCCCTTTGAGAATGATAAAAAGTGTTTGCCCAACCTCCTCTTCCACCAAAATAACATCTCCGTCCCGACAATCGCGATGAACACATTGATCAGCAATTTGAGCTACTTCCGCGTCCCTCATCTTGCTGAAGAGAGGCACGTGCTTCAACAGCCTGACTGTTCGTTCATCTGCCATACTCTGGCTCCAGCTTTTGTCCCATCGTGTGTCATTTAGTGTATTGCTGTTCGACCACCAAGGCCGGGTGGTCAAACGCGGAAGCCTGCGGCGATTCTCCAAGAGTTACTGCAAACAATCTGATCACAGGATGCGGTCACCCGTGCGCATGCAGGGGTCTCCTTTTGCCGTGTAATGGAAAGGAGATTCCTGCATCCGCAGGGGAATGACAGCACTGCCAGAACAGCCAATGATTGATTACAACAATCTGCTTAAGCATTCATTTTCAAACAGCGGGCGTACACCCGCTCAACCTCATCCACCATTCTTTCGATGGTAAAGCGCCTTTCCACCTCAGACCGGGCAGCCTGAGCCAACGTCTGGCGGAGGTTCTCGTTCAACAACAGTCTTCTCACTGCCGCGGTCAATGCTTCGACATTCTTGGCCTCAACCAAAAGACCGCTGTGTTCATTGTCAATAATGTCCAAAACACCGTCGCAGTTGCTGGAAACCACCGGCAGCTTAGCGGCCATTGCTTCGATAACCACCAAGCCAAAGGCTTCGGCGTGAGAAGGAAAAGCAAAGATATCCATGGCCGCAAGTACGGCAGGAATGTCGTTACGAAACCCCGCCAAGATCAATCGCTTGCCCAAGCCAAGCCGGGCTATCTTGTCGTAAATCTGCTTCGCTCGCTGCTCTTCGCCACGCGTCGGTTCGCCGATGATCATGAAACGGCTGTGCGGGAATTCTTTGCTGATCCGCCCGGCCATCTCCAAGAACTCCAGATGGCCCTTTCCTTCCTGCAGCCGCCCGATGGTACCGATCAACAACTCTTGCTGGGCGATGCCAAACTCGCCGCGTATTTGCTGCCTCTTTGCCGCCAGATTCTGATATAATTTCAGGTCCAAGCCATGGTGTATCACTCCCACTCTGTCGGCACCAATTGGATGAGTAGCCAACAAATTGTCGGCAATAACCTGAGACACGGCAGTCGTGTAGCTGATGCGCCGGTAGATCCAGCGGTGGAACGGATCCTTCTTTGCCTTTTGCGTCCCAATGTGCTTGATAAATACGATGGGCTTGCCTCGCAGCAAGGAGGCAACCGGAGCAATCGTCCAAAGGTCCTTTGAATAATGGGCATGGATGAGGTCAATCGGATTGCGACGTAAAAAGGCCAGCAAACGGCACATTGACCAGGGAGCGAGATAACCGGAAGGGGCAAAATGAAAAACCGGCATTCCTTTTCGGATCGCATCCTTTTCTATTTCGCTGCCCGCCCGACATAGCACGACGACTTGATGTCCGCGGGACCGCAATTGCTCGGACAAAATGCCGACGTGCATCTCCATGCCACCCCAAGAACCGGAGGAGCACACTTGCGCAATCTTTAACCGGAGCATGGAAAAATGGCAAAAGGCCTTTCGAATGGGTTAGCAGCCAGCCGCGCACACGAGGCCGGATGAGATTGTCAGCTTGCGGCAAAAAATAGCACTTTGCTGGCATTTATGCAAGTCATTTCTCATTTGGCGGAATTTTGACCGGCCTCAATTCGCTTTGCTCGTCTGGAAGAAAGACTTGACGAAAAGTATGCGGTTCAGAGAAGTATTGAGCAGGAACGGAAGAAATGCATTGGGGATGCGCCGGTCACACTCATGGCTTATAAAGCTCATGACGAAGAATGTACTCTTGAACTTTTCGCGGCAACAAATAACGAACGCTTCTGCCGGTTTTGATTCGCTCGCGCAGCTCAGAAGAAGAAATTCCCAGCGGCGGCGTGGCCAATCTGATGGCGTCGTTGCGGAAATCAGAAAACTCTTGATGCAGCTCTATCCCCGGACGACTTACGGCAACCACCCGGCAGAGGTCGAAAATTCTTTCAGCGCGGTGCCAGGAAGCCATTTCGGCCAGACTATCCGCACCGATGATTAGAAAGAGATCGTTGCTGCGTAGGGCGTACTGTGCATGGAGTTCTTCCAGGGTATCGACGGTAAAGGAAACGCCGCCGCGCTTTATTTCCAGATCGGACGCCTCGAATGCGGCATTGTCGGCAACAGCTAATCGTACCATTTCCAGACGGTGAGCAGCAGGAGTAATGACGACATGGTTTTTGTGTGGAGGGTTGGCACAGGGAATGAAGAGAACCTTGTCCAAATTCAGAGAGTCTCGCACTTGCTCCGCTACCATCAAGTGCGCAATGTGGATCGGATCAAAAGTGCCCCCATAGACACCTATTCTCAAAGGTCAAACTCTCCCAAAAGGGGAAACGAATCGGAATCCGGGTCGCTGCAGTTTACGCAGCGATCCGCAGTGCCCATGCAGCGCCGCTTACGGCTTGCTCAAAGCGCTTGCGCTTTCGGCCTCCTTAGCTCCGCCGGCATTCTTTGTCGAGCTGTCTCTTCTAAGCTCAGCCAATCTTTCTTTGGCTTTAGCGGCCAGCTCATGTTTTGGATATTTGTTGAGAAAAGTAGTGAAAGCCTCCAAAGCCTCCGACCTTTTCTCCAGCTTTCGGTAACACTCTCCCAGCCAATATTGAGCTTTCGGTCCAAAAGAAGAGTCATAGTAACCCTCCAGGACCTTTTGGAAATAAATGCTCGCGGCCTCATAGTATCCCATCTTGCGATATTGTTCCGCAGCGGAATACACCTTGCGCGCCAGCTTTTCGCGTGTTTGGTAGAGTTTCTCCGAGACCTGCGGTGCAAGCGGACTGGAGTGATAGTCCTCCAAAAACTCCTGAAATTCTCTGATGGCCTTGTGGGTGTATTCCTGATCCAGAGAATACTTGGGCGACAGATTGTAATAGCTGACTCCAAGCTTGTACTTTGCGTCATCGACATATTCAGAATTCGGATAAACCTTGATCAGCCTTTCGTATTCGCTCGCCGCCAGAATATATTCCTTCAAATAGAAATGACATTCGCCAAGATAGAATTGAGCCTTGTCGGCGATGTTGCTGCCGCTGTTACTCAGGGTAATGATGCGAAACTGCGTCTTGGCGTCAAGGTAGTGCCTCTTTTCGAACATTTTTAACGCAATGGCCAAACGTTCTTCCGCAGAAACATCGGGCCTGATTTTGTGTGAGCTACAGGAGGTCAAGTATATGAACGTATAAAGTACGGCCAAGCTGAGTAGCGTACTCTTGCGAACCAGTCTAAAGTACATGCGAATATCCCAAATTGATTTATTTGCTTCTGAATGAGTAGAAAATATAGATCACTCCACCCGAGGCAATCGTAATAATGATCGGCTCAACAATGGCGGAAAAGAAGCTCCTTGCCTTTCTTTGGCTGCGAGTGAAAGGAAAAGCGGCGCTTTCGACCTTTTCTATCTCGCCGGCGCCGATCTTATCGCCCCGGCTTTTGCAGAACCTTTTGGCCACCAGGATGCGATGATCCGGCGCAATCGCTTTTAGATAAAAGGCAACAGTGGCAGTGCGAGCGATGCTATCCGCCGGCAAGGAATCGCTTGCTTGATAATTGACCTTCAACTCTATGGGCTGATACTCGATCCGCAAGCCTTGAGCCTGCAGATTGACCGCCGAATCGGCTTGAAAAACATCGGTAATGCCGTTTTCGCGCGCCCACAACAGGAGCTGACTCTCGATGAGCCAACTTCCATCGGCTTCCTGAACAGGCCCGCGGAGAATGAGAGCCGGGGCATCGCCAAATTTCAAGTCCTTTAAGGCCGTTTGTACGATCTCGGCGGTGAGTTGCTCCATTACCTGCAAATTACTTTTGCTGGGCTCGCTTCCTTGAATAGGTATCGCGCCGCAGAGAACGAGAAGGACAAGAGTTATTGGAGTTCGTCTATTCACTATGCAATTGAGATAAAACGTCGAGTGCGCGTAATGCCTGGGTTCGGCTCAGCCAGTCCGTGCTCGCAATCGCCGGCGCGAGAATCTCGCTCACTTCAACTCTGACTGATTAAGCAAGTTCCTTAAATTCTAATCGTCACGGTTAAATAGTGTTTGTAATCGCGCCGGTTTGCTGTGGCGTGCATTTGTAAAGCGTAACTCAAAACAAAATCGCTGGCGAGGAATTGGTTTTCCTCCGAATGAAATAGATCGCTATTGAGGAGACTGACACCGATGGAATACACGTTTTTATTCTGATCCTTTTGATGAAAAAAACCGGTTCGCAGGGCAAAATACGGGCCTGGAGCGTAGTCCAATCCCAGGTGCAGTTCGCGCTTGACCGTTCTCTGCTCCTCCGAGGCATTGCGCAAGTCTGCTGCCAGCAATAGAGACCTAAGCGGCCGGAAGGAAATGCCGACGTTGATGGTCTCGTCGATGATCCGATCATCCAGCGAAAAAAGCTCTGCCACGTCCTCTGGGAAATCAAAATACACCATGCCGAGGCACATTTTGTCGCTCGGCTGAATCAGAACGCCGTAAGACGCACCGATTCCGCGACGCTTGTTCGTGTACCTTTTGGCCGAAATCAAATAGCCTGACGCGCCAATGGCGATTTGTTTGGCCAACCGCAGCCGCGAGGTAAACACGGAGTAATTGCGATCCAACAAATCCGAAGACGAAAACAATCGGCCATCGTCTTTTACCGGAGGAATCCAGGGCAATTCTTCCACGGCCAGCAAACCAAAGGAGAAATCAGGCAGTGAAAATGCAATGGACTTGAGGACCAAACCGGCATAGCTCAACCAATCCAGTCCGCTCAGACTTGCTGTTTCCTTCAATTCCGATCGGCTGCGGACAGCCTCGACGCTGCCGATGGGGTTTAGGAACGCGGTAAATCGGCCCGTCTTGGAAAACCGGTAAAGCTCAAGGGTGGCTGGATTGAAGAGGACGCCGGCCGATGCGTCCAAGACAGCCGTGCAAGCGCCGCCCATTCCGTGGGCTCTGGCCTTGATGGTACTCGGACTCAAGCGGATCTTGTTCATTGCGACGGCGCTGTCAAGGTACGTTTGTAAAACGGCCAAACAAAGAATAATCGGTGTGACTTTAAGAGCTCTCTTACGCATGAAATCAAAACAAGTGATCGTGCCGGTCAATTCAGGACGCCTGGTTTTGCTCGTCGAAAGACAGCCGCAATGACTGCCAGAACGGCAATAATGGAAACGCAGTTCGCAAACACGTTGCCGTGCCGGGTGTAAAACGACGTGCCTCTGCGAATGTGCACCTCCCCCACGAGCTGAGTCTTCTGAAAAATTTTCGTGGCTTTGCTGACGCGGCCAAATGGATCAATGAAGCAAGAGACGCCGGTGTTGGCGCAGCGAGCAATAGGCGTACGATTTTCGATGGCGCGCATGACGGCAATCTGCTCATGCTGATAAGGCGCCGAAGTCTTTCCAAACCAGGCATCGTTCGTTATGACGGCCAAAAAGTCAATTCCCTGCCGCGCGAATTGGCGAATAAGATTTGGAAACGCCGATTCGTAGCAAATGGGGGCCGCAAGCCGATAGGATGGTCGCGGTCTATTTTCCCCGCTCTCCTCGGGGCTGCGGTAATAGCGGGCCGGGGTGAACTTGAGGACATTGAATTCATCTCCTTTGGAGTAATCTCCAATTCCCAAGGCCATGTCATACAAAAGATTCTTCAATACGTTGAAAGGGAAATAATTCCGATACGGAACGCGCTCAGAGAACGGAACCAATTGCATTTTGGCGTAGCTCTGAATTCGCCGGTTGAATGGCTCGAACAGTAGGGCGGAATTGTAGTATCGATAGTCGCCGCCTTCGTCATAGTCAAAATCAATCGTTCCGGTGAGCAGGGGTGTCCGGAGCGAGTCCACCAGGCTACGAACCTTATCAAGATATTTGTATTCGTGACGCAGGTAGAAGGGCATGGCTGTCTCCGGCCAAATCAACAAGTCCGGCCTCTGAGACATGGTCAGTTTGGACTGCTGCTCATAGACCTCGAAATTGCGATCATAAAAATTCGCGTCCCATTTTTCGAACGGATCCACGTTGCCCTGCAGTAGCGCTACCCTTATGACATCGCCACCGGTCGTTCCCGTGCGCATAACCAGGGCGCCATGAAGCAGGGGAACAAAGAAGACCGCAGCCAGTGAGTAAAGCAAGGCTCGTCTCGCTCCGGTAGAGGGAGCTTTCTGCCAAAGAACAAAGAGCATCACATTGATCAGTACCACCCAAAAACTAACGCCATATACCGATGTGTACTCTGCGTGTTGTATGAGCGGCAGATAATAAGTCTGCGTATAGCCGAGATAGTTCCAGGGAAAAGCCGTCTCTCCGAATGACTGTAGATACTCGACGGCTGTCCATAAAAAGGGTAGCAGGAAATGACCGGCGAGCGAAAGGCGTCGGATGATGAACCAATGCCCAATGCTGTACAAAGCAAAAAAGAGCGGCAAAATGAGCAGCGCTCCTAAAAGGCCCGGAAGGGTGACCCAGCCGATCCAAAACAAAACAGCGATATCCGCAAACAGCCCGGTGACATATCCCCAGCGCAAGGCTTCAACGGCGCTTTTGCCTTGCAAGAGCAAAAAGAAAGGGATTAAAGCCCCATACGCCAGAAAACCGGTTCTGAATGGCGGAAATGAAAGGGCAAACAAGATCCCCGTCAACAACCCAAGTACCAGATCCCGTTTCATCGTCGGCTGACCTGGAAAAACGGCGCGAATTCCACATCATCAACTGCCTGTGAAACGGTTGTATGTCGCGGCCTTGTCAAATCATGCGCATCATCTATGCCCATACTGTTTGGCGAAACAACCTCCGTACCATCCTTCAGGGAGGACGCTCACAATGATATCACTTCATTTTTTGGTTTCGGTTTGCAAAGCCGCTTCCCGTCGCAAGTGGCCAATGCGATCTAAGAATGACTGCAGCATGAAAGCAGCCGCAATTTGGTCGACCTTATGACGGCTCTTAGACGGTGACTTGCCCAACTCTCGCAGAGTCTTATGAGCGCTCACCGTGGTCCATCTTTCATCCCAAGAAAAAACCGGCAATCCGCATTCCCGGGCGAGGTCATCCATGAATGACACGACTTCCTCGCCGCGCTTGCTCATGGTGCCGTCGAGATTATAGGGCATACCGACGACGATGCTGGCCACTTGATGTTCCTGTAGAAGACCTTTTATCTCCATTAAGAGATTGGAGCGAGCACGTCCTACAATCGTCTTCAACGTGGTGGCTAAGGTCTGCGAGGGATCGCTAACCGCGATGCCGATTCGCCGCTGCCCATAATCGATACCCATTATGCGTCCTAGGGGGATTCTTTCCATGTCATGAATCTGCTTACCAAAATCCATTCACCATCCCCCTAGGAGCATAAACATCACCACCGTCAGCTATTGCGCTCCTTTGGCCAAGGGTTGCTTCAAGACTTCTTTCAACAGCTTGCCGGCTTTGAAATGGGTCTTTCTTCGCGCCGGGACATAAATGATTTCGCCCGTCTTGGGGTTTCTTGCTTTTGGTTTCGGCTTGGTCTTTTTCACTTCGAATACGCCAAAATCGCGGATTTCAATACGAACCTCCGGATTTGCCTCGGACATGAACTCACGAAGCGCCTGAAAAACACCATCCACTACTCTCTCGGTCAAATAAATCTTCTCGCCAACAAGTTTGGCAGTCCTTTTGGAAACATCCTTTTTGGTAATGGTGACCTTTTTTTCTTCAGTAGCCATTGATTATACTCCTTGCTTTGACTGTGATTGATGGATTATGACGTTATTACAAACACCTTGGTACATGGTTAGAGAGACACGAACGGCTCACTACCAAAAGAAACTGACCAACCGCTGCGGTATGCCCATCAGCGCAAAGCTTGAGATGTTGAACGCAATTGCCTGCTTTTGAAATTCTCCTTTCTCTATTCGTTTAAGCGACCTACCGAGATGACTCCATCTACTTTTTGTATTTTGCTGATAAGCCGATTGAGATGATCAAGGTTGTACACCTCAATGCTCAGATTGCAGCTTACCAAAGAATTCTGTGCGTTGAGATTCATGCTCACGATGTTGCCGTCCGCGCCGGTGACGGTTTGCGGAATATCCGACAACAACTTGTTCTTGTTTTCACCCAAAATAAACAGCCCGGCCAGGAAGCGATTGCCCTTTTCCACGTCCCAGGAGACATCGATGATGCGGTCGGTCTCCTGCATAAGCCGAAGCAGATTTTTGCACGAGTTGGTGTGCACAACGATGCCGCGGCCTTTGGTGATGATTCCGGTAATGGGCTCGCCAGGAACCGGATTGCAGCATTTGCCAAAGGTGATCATGACGTTATCAATGCCGGCGACGCGGATGCCGCGGCTGGCTTTGCGGGCCCGTTCGAGAAATTGAGAAAAAATGGAAGTATCACGAACTTCCTCTTTCCCTTCGGGTATAATTTTTCGCAAAACCGAGTCCAGCTTGGTATCCCCTCGGCCAATGGAAGCCAAAAGCTGCTTGGTGTCTTTGAGGTTCATTTTGGCCGCCAAGTCGCTCAGGTCAACGTCTTTGAGCTTGACCGCAAATTTCTTGAGCATTCGGGTCAGCATTTCTTCTCCCAGAGCGACGCTGCTCTCGAACTGGGAATCGCGCAGCCAACGCTTGATGCGGCTTTTGGCTCGCGCGGTAACGGCTATTTTTAGCCAGTCATCGTTGGGCCGTTGATTGGCGGCGGTCAGGATTTCCACCGAATCCCCGCTGCGCAACTCATAGCTTAATGGAACAATTCGCCCGTTGACTTTAGCCGCCAGACAATGGAGACCGATATCGGTGTGCACCGCAAAGGCAAAGTCGATGGGAGTGGAGTGGATCGGCAGCCGGTAGAGATCACCTTTGGGAGTGAAAACAAAGACCTCATCTTGGAACAAATTGATCTTCAGATGCTCCATAAAGGCTGCCGAATCGCTCTCGCCATCTTCCATTTCCAATAAAGAGCGCAGCCAACCCAAATGCTTGTCGAGGTCGTCCGGCTTGGCCTTGCCCTCTTTGTAGCGCCAGTGCGCCGCAATGCCGTCCTCAGCGGTTCGGTGCATTTGCTCAGTGCGAATTTGTATCTCTACCTTTTTCCCGTCTTTGCCGATGACCGTTGTATGCAGCGATTGGTAGCCATTCATTTTCGGCATGCCGATATAATCTTTGAACCGCTCATGGATGGATGTGTACAGCGCATGGACGATGCCCAACGCATGATAGCATTCTTCTATCTTGTCGACGATGATGCGAATGGCCAGCAGATCATAGATTTCTTCGAAGGGCACCCCGCGCTTGGTGATTTTGTTGTAGATGCTATAAAAGTGTTTCGGCCTGGCCTCGAAACGTGCGTGGATTTTAGCCTCCACGCAGGCGGAACGGATCGGTCGAATGACCTCCCGCAATGCCCTTTCGCGCTCCGTCCGGGTTTCGGTGACTTTTCTTAGCAAATCGAGATAAGCATCGGGCTCTAAGAATTTCAGGCACAAGTCTTCCAATTCCCATTTGATTCGCGCCAAGCCCAGACGGTGCGCCAAAGGTGCATAAACTTCGCGCGTTTCCAAGGCAATACGGCGTCGCTTTTTCTCCGGCAGGAATTCCAGAGTGCGCATGTTGTGCAAGCGGTCGGCAAACTTGATGAGTATGACCCGAATATCTCGCACCATGGACAGCAGCATTTTGCGAAAGTTCTCGGCCTGCTGAGCCTCAAAGCCTTGAAACTTGATCTCAGAAATCTTGGTCACGCCATCGACGAGCTGGGCGATATTGCTGCCAAACTCACGTTCCACCATCTCCAAGGTCACATCGGTATCCTCTGCTACATCGTGAAGAAGGCCGCCGATGACGGTTTCATAGTCCATCTTTAGGCCGATGAGTATTTTGGCCACTTCGAGCGGATGCTCAAAATAAGGCCGTCCGGACTTGCGGAGCTGGTTTCTATGGGCCCGGTAGCTAAAATCGAAGGCCTTGCGCAATAACTCGGCGTCGACGCTGGAATTGTAGCGTTTGACCCTGCGGATCAATCCCTCAAAAACCTTGTGGTAGCTTCCTTCAATAGGGCTCTTTTCCGCTAAAGCATTCATATCTGAGTATTCTTCGATTGTTGATCGTGACCTTTATCTCCTCGCGTCGCTGGTCGGCTTGTTCCACTCAAAAAGGAGCGGGGGAAAGCTCCGGCAATTCTTCTCTAAAAGACTCTTTGTTCTCGAAGGTGACATATTCCCGCTTGAATACCAGCCCAAATGTGCCGACCGGGCCGTTGCGCTGTTTGGCAACGTTGACTTCGGCCAAATTCTCGTCCGCAGGATCCTGCGTGTAGAAACCTGGTCGATAGATGAACATGACCACGTCCGCATCCTGCTCGATGGCGCCGGATTCGCGCAGGTCGGACAAAACAGGTTTACGCTCGCCGCCGCGCGATTCGACGGCGCGCGACAACTGCGATAAGGCTACCACAGGAATGTCGAGTTCTTTTGCCAAAGCTTTTAAGGATTGCGAAATGAGAGCGATTTCGATCTGCCGACTCTCGACGCGCCCGCCGCCGCGTATTAATTGCAGATAATCGATAACCAGCAGGCCGATGTCATGTTCGGCCTTGAGTCGTCGAGCTTTGGATCGAACCTCCAAGATACTCATCCCTGGCGTATCGTCGATGTAAATAGGTGCCTCTGCAAGCCTGCCAACCGACATGCTCAGGCGCATATAATCGCTTTCTGCCAGTTTGCCAATACGAAGCTTATGCGAATCGACGCGCGCTTCCGAGCAGAGCATACGCATCGCCAATTGGTAGGAGGCCATTTCGAGACTAAAAATACCTACCGGTACTTCTTTCACAGCGGCATTGCGGGCGATATTGAGCGCAAAGGCCGTCTTTCCCATGGAAGGCCGGCCGGCGATGATAATAAGCTCAGACCTTTGCAAGCCGGAAAGCAATTCGTCCAGCTCTTTGAATCCGGTCGGAATACCGGTCACTCCACCGGCCTTGTGATGAAAACTATCGATTGTTTCCATGGCATCGTGCAGCACCGGGCTTATATGAGAAAAATCGCGCCGGTGCCGTTTTGCCGAAAGCGCGAATATCTTTTGCTCTGCATGGTCGATGAGATCGAATGCGTCTTCCGTGGTGTCATAGCACTCTTGCTGGATATCCGCGGATACGGCGATGAGCTTGCGCAGCAACGCCTTGTCCAGGACGATATTGCAGTAATGCTCTGCGTTGGCAGCCGAGGGGATTCGCTCCACCAACTCGGTCAAGTAGTATTGACCTCCAACGTCTTCCAGCTCATGGCGCTTTTCCAACTGATTCGAGACCGTGAGAATATCGATGGGTTCGTTCCGATCGTACAAGGCCCGTGCGGCCAAAAATATTTTTCTATTCGCTTCCTTATAGAAGCAAGACTCGTCCAGTATGACAAAAGCCGTGCTGGCCGCTTGGCCATCCATCATGAGGGCGCCGAGGACCGCCATTTCCGCCTCCAGCGCTTGCGGCGGCATTCTCGGGACTATTTCGTCTACAGTGGGCATAGAAATAGAAAACTAAAACTCATCCAGTGCACGAATGTGCGCGGTTGCTGTTTTTCCAGTCGTCATAAAGTCGGCGTAAGAACTGGACATCCTCCCAAGTATCCTTCTTGTATTCAGGGGAACGCAACAACGCCGCCGGATGGTAGGTCACCAGCACTTTGGCCGCCTGATAGTTGTACACCTTGCCGCGCAGCAGGGATAAGGAAGAGGTCGTTCCCAGCAGCGCTTGTGCTGCGGTCCGACCCAAGCAAAGAATAAAAGCCGGATCGATCAGTTGCAGTTGCTTCTGCAAGTACGGCAGGCACTGACAGATTTCATTTTCCTGCGGCACCCGGTTTTCCGGCGGACGGCACTTGACGACGTTGCAGATGTACACTTGCTCGCGGCTGAGGTTAATCGCTTGCAAGATTTTGTCCAAAAGCTTGCCGGCCGGCCCGACAAACGGCTTACCCATTTTGTCTTCTTCGGCTCCCGGCGCCTCGCCGATCAGAACAATGTCCGCGTCGGGAATTCCATCACCAAAAACGAAATTGGTTCGCAGATGTCCCAATGGACACTTTAGACAGTCTTTGATTTGCTCATACAGGCTGTCCAATGATTGACAGTCTTGCCACTCTTCCCTGGCGCCCGCTGGCGCTTTGGAGGACTTGTGGGAGGTTATGGCCAAGGCCGGTTCATCGCCGTAAAGCTCCACCTGCTGCTTCAAGTACGCCTCTATTTGATCGATCAGGCCCATCATGCAATCGTCACGGTTCTGTCAGTCTGCGAAACATCATTCGGGTTATAGTTGGCAGGCCTTCAATCTCCTTGGATCAGATCATGAATGCGATCCAATACCTTGTCGGCCACGGCGAGTTTGGACATAATCGGCAAATCTTCGACTCCTCCATCGGCATCCAGGATCTTTACCCGATTCGTGTCCACCGCAAATCCGGCGCCGGCTTCCAATGGATTGTTGAGCACGATAAAGTCCAATCCCTTGGCGCGCAGCTTACTGATTGAGTTTTCGACTTCGTTTTCAGTTTCTACAGAAAAGCCGATGTGGAGGCGCTCGCCTTTGGTGAGCGCCGCTTGCGCCAAAATGTCCTCATTCTCCTCCAGCTCAATGAATGCTGCACCGCCCTTCTTTTTGAGCTTTTGCTGCAAGACCGTTTTCGGACGAAAATCGCTCACAGCCGCCGCCATGATCAAGACATCACTGTTTGGCAGGTGTTCTTGCACCAACCGGCCCATTTCCGCCGCGGTGCGCACCCGCAGCAGACGAACCGGCGAAAAGCGTCGCAGCCTGGTCGGACCGCTGACGAGCGTCACCTCCGCTCCTCGCAGGGCTGCCCTCTCAGCCAAGGCAAATCCCATTTTCCCGGTAGATGGATTGGTGAGAAAGCGTACTGGGTCCAACGGCTCTTCCGTGGGGCCAGCGGTCACCAAAAAGCGCTTCCCGGAGAAATCGGTAGTGGACAGGATGGCTTTCTTGACCTCATCGACGATGTCCGCAAGATCGGCCAACCTACCCCAGCCCTCTTCGCCGCAAGCCAGCTCACCTTGCCCAGGTTGGACAATGCGGTAGCCGCTCTCTTGCAGCTTTGCTTGGTTACTCTGATAGATTTTGTTGGCGTACATCTCCTTATTCATGGCTGGGCACAAAATGACCGGCACGGTGGTCGCGGCAACCACAGTGGTAAGCGCATTGTCGGCGATGCCGGAGGCGAGCTTCCCGACCGTGTTGGCGGTGGCGGGACAGATAACCATCGCATCGGGCCAGCGCGCCCAGTCGATGTGAACCGTGCTCAAACCGCCTTCTTTGGGGAAAAGATCGGTGAGCACGGCCTTTCCCGACAAGGTTTCAAAGGTCAAAGGCGCAACAAACTTGGTAGCCGACTCGGTCATAACGACGCGAACCTCTGCGGATAGCTTGATGAATTCTCGCGCCAATTCCGCCGCTTTGTACGCTGCGATTCCCCCAGTCACGCCGACGACTATTTTCTTGCCAATGAACATGTCAACAATTCTTAGAGAAAGTGCGCCACGCTTATTTTTCCGGGTATTCGCGGCTCAGCTTGCCGTCCAGCATTTCTTGTAGGGCAATGCTGGTTGGCTTGGGCAGCTTCAAGTATTGTCTATCGACCAAGTCTTTGCTGACGCCTTCATCGTCATAGTTGTCGCCGCTGGTTATCGACTCAGTCTCCGAATCCAACATTCGTTTTTGTAGCTCATTTATTTGTCGTGCACGTTTAGCCAAAATCACAACCGCTTCATAGATATTGTCTGCGAATTTGTCCAATTCTGCTAAAGGCAATGTCTTGATCATTCAAAGGTCTCCATTTATTCTTAATCACTGATGAAAAGTATTTCCAATATCATTCAAATTCACAGCATTCAGTTTTCCGGTGTGCTCTCACTGCGTTAGGCCTTGCGGCGAGCCTCGATGAGCTGCTTTATTTGCGAAACACTCTGCTCCAGGGTATCATTCACGACGATATGATCAAACTTGTCGGCCAATGCCATCTCGGCAGCAACTCTGCTTAACCTCCGTTCCACCAGTTCCGGCTCCTCGGTTTTGCGGCCTTGCAAGCGCTGCTTCAATACTTCCAAGTTCGGTGGCTTAAGGAAGATGAGCAGGGATCGGTCCGGGAAGAATCTACGGATGGAAAACGCTCCATAAACATCAACGTCCATCAGCACGACCTGACCCGCGGCGACCATCTTTTCCAAAGGCGTCTTGGGCGTCCCGTAATAATAGCCATGAACCTTCTCAAACTCAATCAATTCGCCGGCCTTCACTTTCGCTTTAAACTGCGCTTCATCTAAGAACCAATAGTCTTTGCCGTTGACTTCATTGGGCCTTTGGGGGCGAGTGGTCATCGAAACAGAATAGGCGTACTCTTTGACGTTCTCGCCCAAGAGTTTCTGAATGATCGTCGTCTTCCCGCCCCCGGACGGTGAAGATATGGCCACAAGCAATCCGTCTTTCTTTTTCACAACTTCCCAGTAAACCTGTCCTACTCCTGCTCCTACTCTTGCTCTGGCTCGCCCAATTGTTACCGACGATTGGAGACCGATAACGCTTTTTCGGCTTTCTACTCGATATTCTGTATCTGCTCGCGAATCCGCTCTACCTCGTCTTTTATCTGCACAACCAGATGCGAGATTTCCGAAGAGTACGCCTTGGTGCCAATGGTATTCGCTTCGCGATTCATTTCCTGAAGCAGAAAATTGAGTTTTCGTCCGGCGGATTCAGGGGCTTGCAGCATCTCCAAAAAGAGCTTGTCGTGGCTGTGGAAGCGAACGCATTCCTCAGTCACATCGATGCGATCAGCGATCAAAGCCAGTTCCAGCTCCAAGCGGCCTTCATCGATCTGCTCATTGCCGAGCATTTTGCTGACACGCTGGCGAAGCTTATCCAACTCATCCTGAGAACGATTCTTTGCCAAATCCTCGATTTTGCTGATGACCTGCTCCAAGTTTTGGATGCGCATGACGAGGTCCTCAAGAAGGGCTTTGCCCTCTTTGTTGCGCATATCCCGCAGCTCCGCCAAGGCCAGAGTGACCGCCTGTTCGGCGCACCGCCAGGCCGACTCATCACCGTTTTCGGCGGCTTCGGATTGAATCACATCCGGCAATGCCAAAAGCTGGTTGATGGAAAGCTGGCCGTCGAGGTCCAAATCCTCACTCAGCTCTTTTGCCAAGCGGACATAGGCGGCAGCCAGTCCTTTGTTGATGCTTAGATTTTGATATTTGTCCTCACCGCTGGTAATTCCCACCCAAAGATTGACGCGACCCCGGCTGATCTGCTTGCCAATCATATCCCGCACCTGCTGCTCGTAACTGGCCAGGCAACGCGGCAGCTTGACCACGACATCTAAAAAGCGGTTGTTGACCGAGCGAATTTCCGCGGTCACCTCCACATCCTCAATCCGAAAAATCCCGGTCCCGTATCCTGTCATGCTGGAGATCATAAAACCACCTAAGCAGAAAACGAATTTTGCTGGGAATCTCGTACCCGATTAGATATTGCCTGCCGTTTCATATCGCAGCAACATCAGAGCCACTAAGCGCGTCATCGAACTGATCGGACTCTATGCTTGGTGATTTGGGTACGCTCACATGAAAACGCCGCAAATTTTAAGGATTTTTTACCATATAGTCAAATGAAATATTTTTAGTTATAGAGCTTGCCAGGGATTCAATAAAAAGGCTTCTGACCACCTGTGAGGGGTCGAAGCCTTGATCGGATCGTATTTCTTGCAAGACTCTGGGCGTGTCACTGTTTTCGCATGAACTTTGCCTCTTCGATGCGAATGCGGAGAGAAACGCGATGCGTCGCCTCAAAATCGTCGTGGCTCAGAAAGGCATAGTCAATGTCCAGACGGGGAAGTCTTAGCCCGGCCCCAGCGGTAAAATGGCCGATGTCGTTGCCGGCTCGCAGGGCAATGACGTTTCGCACGCGAATCTCCGCGCCATAGTGAAAGTCCAAGCTCACTGCGCCAAAATGCGTTTGGGCGGCGAAGTCGCGTCCTTCAAAGCGCAGGTCGGTGTCCGCCGCCAAGAGCAAATCGCTGCGCAGAAAGGCAAGCCCGAGGGGATAGCCCAGACCCATCTTCAACGTCGGTGAGATCAACTCCCTTCGCCCGGTGTTCCAGGCCAAAAGAGTGGTAGTGGCATCTTGAAAATTGATACCCGTGCGCAAGTCGGCAAAAGGATTCCATAATGCACCTATGTCGAAACCAATGCCCCAAGCGGAATAATCCATTACTCCTTTGTGGACAAACTTGATATTCGCGCCATAGGCCAGCCGCAAGTTTTGTTGTTTGGCATAGCTCAAGTAAAAAGCATATTCACTATCATTGACATAGCGATCAATGTACGGATTATTAACCAGCGTATTGCCATTCTCATCGGTGTAAGTGATATACTCTGGCAAGTCAGGTCGAGGTAAAGCCGGGATTGGAATATCGTCTACAGCCAACCTTACCATGCTAAGACCCAAGCTAGACTGTTTGCGAAACGGCGCGGCAATGCCCGCATAGTCATAATTAACAATCCCGCCAAAATTGCGGGAATGCATTCCGGCCAATTCCGGATAATTGATGCCGGCGAGTCCCGCAGGATTCCAATACCCGCTGGTGGCGTCACCGCCAAGCGCGACGTAGGCGCCGCCCATGCTCAAGGCCCTGGCGCCGACTCCGATGCTGATGAATTCACCGGCGTATTTGGCAATCTCTGCCGGTTGAGCAGAAGTAATAAGTAGAAATCCAAGCGGCCCCAGTGTCCACCTAATAATCAAATGGCGTGTTTTCTTCACCAGAACTTCCTTTCTTTGAATACGCCGGTATTACGCTTCTCCTGCCTAAAATCCTGTGCAGACATGCAACATTTGTTGTGGAGAAGCTTCGCATTAGCAAAAAAGCTGAGTACCTCCGGCAAATCTCTCAGCCGAAGCACAGAAAGCCAATCGAAATGTTCCTTTTTCTTCAAATCCTGTCGTTTGCTTATTCCAAAGTTACGACTTCGACCTCCATTCGATCCCTTATGGCGTGTTCAGTATGTAAGAGACGGTCTATCTCATCAAGCGTGCGCGCATGAAAATATCGCTCGCCGCACTCGGTACAGACTTCAGCATCCACATTTTCCAGAATAAATAACTTGCCATCAAGCCAGTGTTGCCGTTTTACTTTCTTCTTCACTGTCTGGCCGCCGCAAAACTCGCAGACCATATCGGTGTCTCCTCTATAATACATAGACTGTGATTATGACAAGACTGCTATCCTCTTTGAACCGACAAATAACCTGAAGCAGCCTTCCGTCATTCGATGGGCCTTCAATCCGATACCTTGTTCCCCTTTCATCATGGGTCAGCTTCCGCTCAATTCTTCCTTTCAAAATGGCGTTCAAAAGATCGAAACGCTCCAAATTATCGTCAATCATCTCTTCTTCTGCATGCCCTGAGAGATAATAGTCTTTATCGAGTATTTTTTGCCGGATTCTTTGAATTGTCAATATTTATCCCCCTAAGACCATTTGCAATCTTTTCGCTGAAAGATAATGAGATATTCGATCAATTCAACAAGCACTTTTCTCGTATCAGGCTTGCGTTTCAGGATTTTGGGGACATACATCAAGCTTTTATTTCCCCATCAAATGTCGATCATCTTTGGAGCCTATGACCCTCTAGGGATTAAGCGACTCTGTACTGTCTACCAACTGCTTCAACTGATCCAGCTTGTTCAGAGCTTCCAACGGCGTCAGGCGATTGGGATCGACTTTGCGCAGCTCTTCCCGCACCGTTTTCTCCAATTCGGCAAACAAGCTCATTTGCTGAGTCTTTGTCTCCGGTTTTTCCTTATGCAGCGCCAGCTTGGGCACTTGCGAGGAATTGATCGCCTCAGCCTCCAAATTCTTCAAAATCTCCTTTGCCCTACTGATTACGGCTTTGGGTAAACCCGCGAGTTGAGCCACGTGAATTCCATAGCTGTGATCGCATCCGCCGGGCAAGATCTTTCTGAGGAAAACAATGTGATCACCCCATTCCTTGACAGCGACGTTATAGTTTTTGACGCGCGGCAATATCAACTCCAACTCGGTCAGCTCATGAAAGTGAGTGGCAAAGATGGTTTTCGCCGCCAGACGCGGGGTATTATGCAAATACTCAGCTACTGACCAGGCGATGGACAAGCCATCGAAGGTGCTGGTGCCGCGGCCAATTTCGTCAAGCAGTATAACGCTCCTGGGAGTGGCATTGTTCAAAATATTGGCGGTTTCGTTCATCTCCGTGAGGAAAGTGCTTTCGCCCGCTGCTAAATTGTCCGAGGCGCCGACGCGCGTGAACAGCCGATCCACCAAACCGATCTTGGCTGATTTGGCGGGAACAAAGCTGCCCATCTGTGCCATGATCACGATCAATCCGACTTGACGCAAATAAGTCGACTTGCCAGCCATATTGGGGCCGGTGACGATCAGAATCTGTTCGGATTTGCAGTCCATTTTGGTATCATTGGCTACAAATTGCTCGCCCGGCGGCAGCATCTTTTCCACCACAGGATGTCTGCCGGCGATAATCTCGATGGAATCGCCTTCATTGACCTGGGGGCGTCGGTAGTCGTTTTCGACGGCTACTTGTGCCAATGAAGCCAAGCAATCAATCTGTGCTAAACAGCGGGCATTTTCTTGTAATTCCGCCGTGAAGCTCAAAATAAACTTGCGCAGCTTGTCAAACAGCTCATACTCAAGCGTCGCCATCTTTTCCTCGGCGCTCAAAACCTTCTCTTCGTATTCTTTGAGGTCCTGGGTGATGTACCTCTCCGCATTCACCAGAGTCTGCTTGCGGATGTAATGCTGAGGCACCTTAGACAAGTGGGGATTGGTGATTTCGATATAATAACCGAACACCTTATTGTAGTTTACCTTCAGGGAAGGTATACCGGTTCTCTCGCGCTCTTGTTGTTGCAAGCGAGCAATCCAGTCCTTGCCGGAAAAGGCGATCTCACGCAGCTTGTCCAGTTCTTCGTTGTAGCCTCGCTTTATGATGCCGCCGTCGGTAAGGGACAGGGGCGGATTCTCGACGATGGCCTTACCAATCTCCGCAACGACCTCATCAAGTCGACTGATCGTTTGACTGATTTCGGCAAGAAATTGAGTTTTGCATTCGGCCAGCAAGTCTTTCACTTCAGCGGTGGCCATCAACGTGCTCATGACGGCGCTGGCATCGCGGGCGTTAGCTCTTCCGGCGGCGAATTTTGCCACAAGTCTTTCCAAATCGCCGACCCGCTTGAGCGTCTCCCTCAAGTTGCTCCGCAATTCGGCCGACCCTACCAATTCCTCGACCGCATCCAAACGACGATTGATCCTGTGCAAATCTCGGAGAGGATACACCAGCCAATTGATCAACAGGCGTCCGCCCATGGGGGTGCGAGTTTG
>DYKH01000058.1:29133-33999 GCA_020722685.1 Caldithrix sp.
TGTCCGGCTTTGATCATCTTGGCCAAGTAGACGTCCAGCGCATGGTAGGGAAAACCGGCCAGCGGAACATCCGCTGCTTTGCCGTGCGCACGGGAGGTCAGAGTGATGCCCAACACTTCAGAGCCGAGCTTGGCGTCATCATAGAACATCTCATAAAAATCGCCCATGCGAAAAAAGAGCACGGCGTCTTTGTGCTTGTTCTTGATGGCAAGATATTGTTCCATCAGTGGGGTTTTGGCCAGTTCGACAGTCATTAAGCCGCGTCACCTTTAGCGTAGCTCATAACTTTCTCCCGATGTTCTAACAGTGCGTCCAATCGATGATCCTCGCCGGAACCCTTTCGTCTTTTCATAGCACTGACGGCATTCTTGGCCGGTCTGTCAGCTCGGAATCGCAACGTATGCTCACCGGCGGCATCCAATTCCTGAGCGGCTTCGAGTCGATCAAGCTTCACGGTCGAACACCCTCATTCTCAATTGCCATGAGCAGCGGATTCGCCGCCAGTGCGCCGGACTCCATTTGTTCGTGAGTAGCCACAAAAGTGCAAATGACCCGATCCATCTCAAATCCTACTTCCTAGGCGGTCTCATGAATGCGTTAACGTAGTGCAGGTGTAACGCTCTCCAACTCGATGAAACATCCAAATCGGATTCTTCTGTTGCTTCCCCTCGTACCCTGGAACCAAAAATACGAAGGTCGAGGACCGGCACTATAGCCGTCAAACGACGCAGAAACTCCCGCGCAATATGCCGATCTATCTCAGAAAGCATTATGTTAATCCTTTTGGAAGCAGTTGGTCACTAATTTTTTGCTGAAGAACCAAAGGAGACCTATCGCCTTAAATCTCCTTGGCCAACTGTAGAGCGGTACGGTACAGCGGTTGACTGATGTGAAAGCCAACACCATTCAGGTCTTCCAAAATCGGTTTGACCGCACCAACGAGGCTTCTTTTCTTAGCGTTCAACAATAGACCAATTGTTCCGATAACCTGCAATCCCATTTCATTGGCCATTCGTCGCGCTTTCTTATCGTCAAGCACGACAATCACTTCCTTCAATTCCAAGGCGAGAGCAATCACCTCCGATTCACCCGCGTCGACTTGGGTCGTCAATGCCCTTACGAGAGTTGTATTTCGGACAGGCTTCACCACAAGCCAGCCAAGACTAAGGCCCGTCTCCATCTCAATCATCGGGGGAATGTATACTTCTTTGAAACTTTTTGCGAGGATGTCCAGACGGTTAATGCGCTCGAGCCCGATCAGGCATGTACTATCGCTAACCGCGTTCTGGATCATAAATTCATCTCGCGCTCTAAATCTTCCTCAGGATAATTGTACAAGGCTACGCCATGCTTACCCAACAATTCCATGAACGCTCGTTTCGAATAGCCCGAAAGCTTAGCAGCCTGACCAAGCGAAAGTCGCCCAGTTTCATAGAGCTTGCAGGCTAATAGCAATTTGGCTTCTTCGGTTGGTACTTCCGGGGGCAGTTGTACCTGGAGTTCACTCAATTTTATGCCTCCTTAATTCTTAATTTCGCTGTGGCCCATTCTATTCTTGAGATGTAATAAAGTCGATTTCGCATCGGCTACCTCACCGACGTCCATTTTGACAACTAAACTACTCTTTGCATCTTTGCAGTTCCTTATTTGCAGCCTCGGATGTCGAAGATGCTTTGGCTAACCCAGGCTCAAGCAGTACCAAGTTAGTTTCAGCTTGATATTGCTTGACGTACTTGCTACCAACGCCATCTTGTAGTACCACGAGCAAGTCATACTCCGAGCGAAGCTCGTCGTCCATTGCAGCTATAGATTTTATTTTCAAAACCAATTATCAAAACCCATTTTGCCAATGGTCAACGAATCATGCTCAAACGAGTAGCCGGCTCTTGCAGAAAAAATGTTCGTTCCGTTCCTACTGCCTAATAGGCTACCGGCTACCGTCCAACCCTTCAAACCTGCTCAATATCGTCTGATCCAATCCCCAATTCAGCTTTTTTCTCAGTATCTCAAAAAAGTCTCGCCGGCCAATCGAAACCCATTTCACGGTATAATCAGCCTTGCGGATTTCCACCCAATCATCGGGGGTTAACATACAGCGGCTTTGCCCATCGATGCTAATGTGCGCCGGATTCTGCCTGCGCTTAATGGTGACCCTCAATCTGTTATCGCCGGAGAGTACAATGGGGCGTACGGTTAGCGAGTGCGGACAAATTGGCGTCACGATCATCGCCTGCATGGTCGGCACCAACAGCGGCCCGCCGGCAGATAACGAGTAGGCGGTAGAGCCGGTCGGCGTGGCGATGATGATGCCGTCGCTGCGATAGGTATTTAAGAACGTCCTATCTATATCCACGTCGATGAAGATCAAGCGGGGACTGGTGCCCTTGTCCACGATGACGTCGTTGAGAGCCGAAAAAGATTGAACCTTCCCTTTCTGATGGACCTGAACCGCCAACACCATTCGTTCCACGATGGCATAGTTGCCGGAGACCAAATCTTCGACCGTCTGCTTGAGCTCGCTGGTGATGATTTCCGCCAGAAAGCCCAGGCCGCCGATGTTGACTCCCAAAATAGGAATTCCAGCGTCACCCACCTGGTCGGCGGTAGAAAGAATCGTGCCGTCGCCGCCGAAGGCTACCACAAAATCACAATCGCAGCCAAGCTGGCCGGGGGATTCGGTGATGACGTCTTTTCCCAGGGAGAGAAAATCCGCCAACTCCTTGGCATAGACAACCGAAATCTGATGCTCGTTCAAATAGCCGACGAACTCGCGAACGACCTCACCTATCTTGGGTTTGTTGATATTTCCAGTGAGGGCGATCTTCATGCGAACTTGGATTGTCTGCTGATTTTGAATAGCTCGCGAAATCGATGCGTCTTGGCCACGTCCGGATAAGATCGGGAGTTTCGTACCGTTTGCACAATACCTGCCGCGCTCAATCCTAACTCATCGAGCAATTGGTTTCGATCTCCTTGATCGATAAAGCGATCGGGGATACCACAGCGGATCAATTCGACAGCGTTTTTCTTTTCGGCAAAGAACTCTGCAACTTCGCTGCCAAAACCGCCTTTGATAATGCCTTCTTCCAAGGTCAGTACCAAACGAAATCGCGAAGCGACCTCCTCGAGCATTCCCCGATCAATTGGCTTGATAAATCTGGCGTTCACCACCGCCACGGAGAGACCATCCTCTTGCTGCAAAATCTCAGCGGCTAACAGCGCCTTGTTTACCAGCGGGCCGACGGCCAAGAATGCTACACCTGTACCGCGACGTAACAGCTCACTGCTGCCAATAGGCATTGCCATGAATTCTTCGCTCAGGGGAACCCCCTCCCCTTGCCCGCGCGGATAGCGAATAGCAATCGGTCCGCTGCTGTATTGCACCGCCGCACCGAGCATGTGCCGCAACTCTTCTTCATCTTTGGGGACCATAATCACCAAGTTGGGGATGCTGCGCAAGAATGCCAAATCGAAGACGCCATGATGCGTCGGCCCATCGTCTCCAACCAGTCCGGCGCGATCGATGGCAAAAATGACCGGAAGATTTTGTAAAGCTACATCATGGATGATCTGATCGTAACTGCGCTGCAGAAAGCTGGAATAGATGGCCACCACCGGGCGGAAACCCTGCAACGCCAGTCCCGCAGCAAAGGTGACCGCATGCCCCTCGGCTATGCCGACATCGAAAAATCGATTGGGATAGTGCTGCGCAAAGGCGCTCAGACCTGTTCCCAGCTCCATGGCAGCGGTGATGGCAACAATCTTTTCGTTCCTTTGCGCAAGCCGGATAAGTGTGTCGCCGAAAACTTGCGTATAAGTCGGCACCTTGCCGGAGCTGACCGGCTCGCCGGTGTGTGGATCGAACTTGCCCAAGCCGTGAAAGGCCGAGGCGTTTTCTTCGGCCGGCTTGTAGCCTTTGCCCTTCTTCGTCATCACGTGCACCAAGATAGGCCCTTTGAGCTTCCTCACTTCACGAAAGATATGCAGCAAGGCGGCGATATTGTGGCCGTCAATGGGACCGAAATAGCGAAATCCCAGCCGCTCAAATAACACGCCCGGCATGACAAAGGCCTTCAATCCTTCTTCCATGCGCCGGGCCGCCCAGCGGATGCGAGAGCCCATGGTGGAGAATTTGCCGGTGAGGTCCCAAATCTCGTCCTTGATCCGGTTGTAAAGAGGATTGGCAATCAGATTGGTAAGATATTTGGAGATAGCGCCGACGTTGGGAGAAATCGACATGCTGTTGTCATTGAGAACCACAATCAAATCGCGACCCGAGGCGCCGGCATTGTTCAACCCTTCATAGGCAAGTCCGCCGGTCAAAGCCCCATCCCCGACCACAGCGATGACCCGATAATCCTCACCGGCCAAATCGCGTGCACAGGCAATACCAAAGGCGGCGGAAATGGCGGTGCTGGCGTGGCCTACGCCAAAGGCGTCATAGGGACTTTCGCTGATTTTGGGAAAGCCGCTGATGCCGTTGTGCTGGCGGATGGTGTGAAACTGCTTGCGGCGACCGGTGATGATTTTGTGCGCATAAGCCTGATGTCCCACGTCCCAGACAATCTTGTCGCGCGGAGCATCATAAATGTGATGCAGCGCCAAGGATAGCTCGACCACGCCCAAGGAAGGAGCAAGATGTCCGCCCGTCTCGCTCAACGTGGTAATAATATTCTGCCGAAGCTCTTTCGCCAATTGGGCAAGAGCCGGGACATCCAAGTTCTTAATATCTTTGGGAGAATTGATTTTTGGTAAAATCTTGTCCATACAAAAAAACTCCTTCCAATCTAAAAAAATCTAATCCAATTCCTCCGCAGTGAGTTGAAAGGATTTGCCGTTTTTGGTGAGGATTTTCAGCTTGTTTTC
>DYKH01000267.1 GCA_020722685.1 Caldithrix sp.
CGTGGAAATGATGGTGTCCGGGCGGGACCAAGTCAGGCCGTCATCGACAGAACGGCAAAGGAGGATATTGCCGTCCGGCGAGACATGTCCCTTGCCGCGCCGGAAGGCGCAGAGCAGCTCACCCGTATTTAGCCTAACGATACTGGGGAAAGCCAAGTGCTCGTGGGATTGGGCGATGATGATATGCTTTCCTTGACCGCTTTCGATATTTTCGACGCGAGTGCAGGTTAACGAAAAGATGAGACCGATTAGACAAAGTTGAAGAGTTTGTCGCATGGGAGCTCCGTCACTTCCATGCCAACTTTCTTGGAAAAAACGAGACTTTGGCATCACAATAGAAGTAAGGTTCTTTGTCAAATTAAAAGGGAAAATGTGGTTGGTGTTTCTCGTTTGGCGACAAAATATAGCCATAGTTGGGGAGCATGTCAAGCACTATTAAAAAGTGAGAATGTCAAGATTTTTTTCAAATTTTTACGATTGGCGGGAAACCGAAAGATGGAAGGCTCTCAGCCGCGACAACGAAGGATTCAGTCGTCAAGGTGGGACAGTCTTCGAGCGCGTTGCCTCGGTTTTCCTTGTGTATCGTGGAGAATCCCCAGCACGGAGCAAGTTCTCATTCCGCGTATGATTGCAGGCAGCGTTCCGCATAGTGCTCGAAGGATTTGTCCAACTCTTCCGCAGCAAGATCGTGCTTTGCTGAAAAGTCCAAAAGTAGACGCTTTCCTAAATTCCACGCTTCTTTTTCAAACGCCAGCTTTTCCGGCCCTTTGTCGAGATCGAGCATCTGGCGGAAATGCCCGGCCTGTCCTTGAACGGCATAGCTTCGCCATTGTTGTGCATGTCCGGCCTCGTGAAAGAGCAGGAACAGGGGTTCGGCAAAATCATCCGCCTGTGCTTCGTAAAAGAGTACGATGGAGGGATAGTCCTCTTGCGGCGGATAAAAGTACGCCACCGCCCTTTGGATCGGCACAAGCTGGATGGACAGGTTCTCCATGGCCTCCCAGCATAGGAATGCTTTTGCGGATGTAAGTAGAGATTTGGGCACCATAAGAATTGCTTAGCTCCAGCCGTTCTACCTGATGAAGCTTGCCTCGAGGATCGGAAATTTTTGCTGCCGGCAGCCTTTAGTATGAATCACAATCTTGGGGCTGCAGGTCACCCCGTTTGTATCGAAGCTATCGAACAGCACTGATAACAGCAAGGTTCAAAAATCGCCACGGTACCTCGATCTGGTCGAATCCTGCCGAACGAAGCCAATTGACTTTGGTATCCACGGTACAAACATGGTGGTCCTGACGCAGGATAGAAGATTGGGTCAATTGTTCGATTTGCTGTTTGGTGACCAATTCATCGGCCAACGCCTTCTGTATGAACTGTATCTCCAGATCGTGAAAAACGCGATTGACGCGTGGATCGCTCGCGCGGAAGAACTCGCATGAGAGCCATCGTCCTTGCGGATTAAGCAAAGAAAACGCTTCACTCAAAAGCTGCTTGTGGCGATCCAAAGGTAGATAGTCCAATGTGAAAGAAGAGACAATCGCATCCAATGGCTGAAGGTCCTCAGACCACGATACGTTGTTCAAATCGCGCTCAAGGGGAAGAAATCGTTCTGCAAATTCTGCCAATTTTTGTCGAGCGCGCTGCAAAATGGCTGGATTGCGATCCAGGCCGAAGACTTGAGCGGATGTATGAATTTGCAGCAATCGGCGAGATAACTCGCCGAAACCACAACCTATGTCAGCGATGCGAATTGGCTTGTCGGAAAAATCCAACATCGAAACCATGATATCATGCGCTTCGCGGTATTTGGGCACGATGTATTCAAAGAGGTTTTCCAGTAATTGAATCTCGTCATTTTCCGGACGATCGTTTTCTGGTCTATTTTTCTTTGTCGGCATTTTCTTTGTCTCGAATTTCTTGTAATATTTCAAAGGCGTAGCGCACATGCGGAATGGTTATGGAACCGCCAACGATCAAGGCGACAGATAGAGCCTCGTGGAACTCGGCGTCTTTTACACCTTCTGCCGCGCATTGTATCATGTGGTAAGCAATGCAATCATTGCAGCGCAACACAGTAGAAGCGACCAGTCCCAACAATTCTTTGGTCTTTGCGTCCAGAGCTTTTTCTTTATAAACCGCAGAATCGAGATTGAAAAACCTTTTGATCTCCAGATTGTCAGCGGCTAATATCTTCGCGTTCATCTTTTCCCGATAAGCATGAAAAGCTTCAAGCTTGGATTGCAATTTGTCCTCCTGTCATTAACATGAATGCTTAGTGTCGCCCGCAAATGCCTCGGTGGAATCATGGAGTGATGGAGTTTTGGAGGAATGTTGGTGTTAGCGGAATTCAGATAGAGGTGAAAGCTTCTCCTGCTACGTCTTTCAGTACTCCAACACTCCATCATCTTTTAAGCTCCAATTCCACAACCTGTGCTTTATGGTCCGAAGCTTCGACGGGCAAAACAGTCGCTGACAACACGTTGAAATCCTCTGAGCAAAAGACGTGATCGATACGCAGAAAATCAAAAGCCAGAAATACAAGTCGTCGCGGTAGTCCCCATAAAAGAAATTCTTTGCCAAAGGTCGTTCCCAATCCCCAGCCAGCCTGGCTATGAGCGTTTTGCATGCGCTTAGAAAAAAAGCGATAGACCTGACTATTGGGCGTGTCGTTAAAGTCTCCGGCCAGAATGATCGGTCCACTAAGAGAGGCGGTTCTTGCATAAATTTGTTCAGCCTCGTCCTGTCGCCGCAGATATACCTTGCGGGCATCCTCCAAAAACTCATTCATGCCGAGTCGACCGAGCAAGACTTGGATGAACTCATGCCCACTGGGAAACAAGTGGCAATTCAAAAGATGGATGTCCTGGCCCGCCATACGGATGACCGCGTGATTGAGATTGGTATGCCCGCTGGCGTGCTTGGTTTGAATGTCCACGTTTCCGGAAGTGATAAAGGGGAAACGCGACAGAATGACGCCCCCTAAGTAAGTTTCGAATCGATCCGACCATAATTGATAGGGATAGAGCTCGCCTAACTTTCCATTGAACAACTTGCGATCGTGAGAATTTATTTCTTGGATAAAGACAATATCCGGCTTTTCCCGTCGGATCGTTTCGATGGCCAAGGCCCGTTTTTCCTTGGAAGGATTGACATGAATATTAAAGGTCATAATAGAAAGCTTGGACTTGCTTGGTCTGTGATAAATGCCATTGCTCGGCAGCATGTTGCCACGATAGTTCATTCCCACGGCCAGCAGCACAACGGAAAATAGCAGAGAATGGGCTTTCACTCCCCGTTTTTGATAAGCTTGGTAGATGACCAGTGTGAAGAAAGGAATCATCAAAAAAATGAGATGACGAAAGTAGCTTGGCAGATTGAAACCGCCCGCCGCAAAAACCAGCAAACAAATTACTGCGATTATGATCTTGAAATATTTCGAGGCATTTGTTTTGGCAAAGAGCACAATCAAATAAAAAGGAAGCGCTAAGGCGATGGGGAGCCATAGTAGGTCGCGCAGAAAACTGGCGACCGTTTCAACCAAAGGCCGGTGCGTGAAGAAAAGGTCGCGAAGGTTTGCCCAAATTAATAGCTGCAGTGCGAGTATCAATATCCAGAAAGCGAACAATAAATGATCTGCTGTCTTTTTTAACATCGGAAATATGAATAATACGTTTTGTCTCTCAAGAGTCGTTGCCTTTTGCACCGCAGGCAAAAGGTTAGTTGATTTTGCAACTGATTACATGGTACAGCTAATCGATGGTTTTGCGGAGAAAGCAGGCAGCTCGATGCCGTTCAATCTTTTTGGTTCTTATGTATGGAAAATAACAAAAAAGCCCTGCGTATCGCTACGAAAGGGCTTTTGTGACAAATCGTATTCCGAAATCGCAGGCTCGGCCAAGCACTTGTGCTTGCGATCAGATTCCCGAAAAATCGACTCCATGAAAATGGATGCTGGGAATTCTCCACGAAGAATAGGGGTACGGATCGTTGCCCACGGCAATCAAATTTTCCCACAACTCCAGAACGTTGCCGGAGATGTTCATCTCGTTGATAGGCTTGACAAGCCGGCCGTTTTCGATCAAGAGGCCGGTGATGCCAAAGGAGAAATCGCCGGTGGTCGAGTTGCTGTTGCCGCCGACAAAGCCGTTTACCAAAATTCCCTTTTGCAGCGACCTGATCATTTCTTCGAGAGATTGCGTGCCATATTCAAAGAGAATATTGGTCGTTGACCCGCTGTTCGGCTCCATCCCCAGCTTCTTGCCGTAGTAATTATCGACATAGTATTGCATGAGGACGCCCTTGTCGATGATGACGCGGCGCTTAGCGGCAATGCCTTCATTGTCGAACAGGCGTGAGCCCATTCCGGCTTCTACAAAAGGATCATCGACCACCGTCAGTTTTTCCGAGGCGATCTGCTTCCCTAACATTCCCTCCAAAAAGGAATTCTTTTGCTGCAAGGCGCTGGCGGCCATGGGAGCTTGAAGAATCCCAAACAGCCGGCCGCTGGCTCGGTTTTCGACGATCATATCGAAAATGCCGGATTCGATTTTTTCTTGCCCGATCTTTCGCAGTGCCCGATCTGCCGCGTTCTTGCCGAGTACCTCCGGAGAAGGCAGGTCTTTGTAAAACCGGGTGCTGGCGTAAAACCAATCTTCGGGCCGGCCGCTTTCTCCGTCTTTCACCGTCACTTCTGCCCCAGCGCTAAACACAGTGCCTTCGGATTCCCCGGCAAAGCCGTTGCTGTGCACGCGCACGGTTTCATAATGGCTATCGTTATAGCCGGAAGTCACAGAAATGATCTGATCGCTTTGCGCCAATGCCGCAGCCTCGATGGCCGCTGCCATCTTGATGCGTTCGGCGGACTCGACCTTCTCGTAGGCAGCGTCTCTGATCTTTAGATCCATTTTTGGCCCAGTGGGATAGTATTTGGGATCCACCAAGGAACGATACGGATCCTCGGTCAAATACTTGGTCATCGCCACTGCGTCGGCGACGAACTTTTCCACGGCATCTTTTCTCAAATCATTGGTAGAATGGGCAGAGTAGCGGTTTTGCGCATAGATCTGCAAAGACAACGAGCTGGACGTCGACTCTTGCAGCTTCTCCAGCCGCTTGTCCCGATATTCGACTTCAATGTCACGAGCATAAGAAATGACCACGGCGGCCTGGTTGGCGCCGCTCTTCAAAGCCCGGTCCATGGTCCATTTGGCGAATTCCAGACGTTCTTTTTTGTTCATTTTTACTCCCTCATCTCAAAGTGATCGTTGTCAATCCAGCTCGGTTGATGCAAAAAAACGGGCAACCTAAGATTTCACGCCGCCCACGGTAATTTTGGAGACTTTCACCGTCGGCAGTCCTTGTGAGACGGGGACGCTTTGCCCGTTCTTGCCGCAGGTCCAGCCGCCTTCGGCCATGGCCAAATCGTCGGCCACCATGACGATGTTCTTCAACACCTCGGGGCCGTTGCCGATGATGTTGACGTCTTTGACAGGTTTGGTCAATTGGCCGTTTTCGATCAAATAGCCGGATTTGACGTAGAAGGTGAAATCTCCCGCACCAATCAGCACTTGGCCGTTGGAGAAGGATTCGGCGTACAGTCCTTGCTTTACGCTGGCGAGGATCTCAGCTTTCTTATGCGGGCCGGGCAGCATGTAGGTGTTGCGCATGCGCGGCTGTGGGCTGAATCGGAAGGATTGGCGCCGTCCGTTACCGGTGGGTTTGACCTTGTAGTAGCGGGCGCTGATGTGATCGTGCAAGTAACTGCGCAGAATGCCATTCTCGACCAGGTAGGTCCGCTCGGTGTCATTGCCTTCGTCATCGACGTTGATGGAGCCGCGGATGTTCGGGTTGGTGCCGTCATCGACGATGGTGACGAATTCCTCCGCCACCGGCTTGTTCATCTTGTCAGAGAAAATGGAAATTTTCTTGCGATTGAAATCCGCTTCCATACCATGGCCAATGGCCTCGTGCAGCAGAATGCCGGAACTGCCGGCTGCCAAGACGACCTCCATTTCCCCGGCTTCGGGCTTGACCGCATCGAAGAGATTGACGGTCCGGCGCACGGCTTCTTTGGCCAAACGGTCCACATTTTCCGGGGTAAAGAACTCGATGCCCCGGCGTCCGGATAGATCAAAGTAATTTTGCTCGCGTTTGCCGTTTTGTTCGGCGGTACAGGTCACGACGATTTGGGTCATGGG
>DYKH01000881.1 GCA_020722685.1 Caldithrix sp.
CCCGGTGGCTGCGGTTGCCGATGGATGCCGGACGCACGCTCGCCTTCAGCCTCGGCACCCGCAATTCCTTCGTCGTGCTGCCGTTCGCGCTGGCCTTGCCTGCCGGCTGGGAGACGACCGTGGTGGTGGTCGCGTCCCAGTCGCTGGTCGAGCTGTTCGGGATGGTTGTTTACCTGTGGTGGTTGCCGCGCCACTTGTTCAAACAGCCCTCGCCAGGACAGGCATGAGCCCGCTCCGATTGGCAGAAACCCGCATCTTTCCGCAGGAGACTTCATATTCCCCTTCGGCCACAAAATTGACGCAAAGGTCTGATTTTATTCAATGTTTTGTTATTTAAAGGCTTTTCTTGTTGGGATGCTTTAAATTAGTGCTCCAAAACTAAAGCACAAGATGCCTTCTAACGTAACCAACTCGTGTTGCGGCCCGGAACGGGGAATAATCCGGGCAAAAGAAAACCCAGACAGGCTGGGTTTTTTAAAATCGATGCATCATACATGCACCTTTTAATAACTAACTTGTTGATTATTAACGTGTTTTGGTGCCTAGGAGAGGACTCGAACCTCCACGATTTTACTCGCTAATACCTGAAACTAGTGCGTCTACCAATTCCGCCACCTAGGCTTTGAGGCGCGAATCTTAGGCAGAATTTCAATCGATGTCAATCATGAATTGCACAGGGAGTTTCATATTTGATATCGATCTGTAGGAGGGTACCTCTTAGCGGAATGAAATAACCGCTGGCGATTGCGGCTCTGCATCGGCTTCATGATTCCGCGTTGGTTTGCGTGAAGTGCCGTCCTTGCCCGCTCTTAATGGCGGCTCGACAGACACATCAAGCCGTCCATGACCGAAGCCAGTTTGAGCGGATGCGGCAAGCAATGTAATCGCAAGGCGAAAGCGGTCAGACATGATGTTCGGAATCGGCTCAAGCCCAATTACTGCAATAAGCTTAGGGAAGCGCTGATTTATTCAGTGCTTCCCGCTTGGGGCAGGATGCCCCA
>DYKH01000268.1 GCA_020722685.1 Caldithrix sp.
TGGATTCCGGTTCCATGCAGCCGCGTCAGCGTCGTGACTTCAACACCCATGTTGCCGAAGTGGAAAGTCTGCCGCCGGCGCAAGTTGCCGAGCAACAAGAGAGCAAAAGCCTCCTAAAGAATCGTGGCATCGGCGAAGGCGCCACCGCGACTTATCAGACTCTCGCCAAAAGCACCAAGACGCGCTTTCTTGAGACTCGCGGTCAACCCCGCGCCGGGCGACCGGCCCTTCCTTTTCAACAGAATTTTTCGGCGATGAAACCGACCGATGTGTCGGAGCTTTCGGCCGTGCGGCCACAAGTAGACCGAAGGCATTTCTTGGTTTTGGCGGATACGCTTGCCGCGTTGCGGGAGCTTGTCGATATGAGCAAGAGCAAAGGATTCGTAAAGGAATCGTCCGCAAGAGTCTTCTCGGATTTGCTGCAGAGCCGTGCAAATGAGTATGCCAGGCATGGTGATAAACTCACGCAGCCGACTCTATCCGACAGTGATGCGCGGAAGAGTCTCCTGCCGGAAGTTGCCAGGCTATTTCACCAAGCCGCCCTTGCCGATAGCCTGTCCGTAATCAAACCTCTGGCCTTGAGATTTCTCCAATCCGAGCAAGACGGACTCGTCGCGGCTTTCGGCAAAGAGGATTATCAGCGTCTGCTGAAAGAATTGGAATGATCGGTCATGGGAAAATAATTGGGAATATTTTTCTCTCCCAGTGGTACTTGTGTTTGCAGACTCAGTGAGAGTCACCACAACAGAGGAGATTCAACATGCGACCAACTATTCTGTTCCTTCTACTTACCGGTCTAGTCGGCCTGTGCTCTCAAGTCGCCGGACAAGGATTCATCTTACCCCGCAATCACATGGAGCCGCCGCAATTGACCTCCCATATCCTCAAGGGGACTATCACCAATCAAGCGGCGCAAATACAAGTAGAGCAAGTGTTCAAGAACGAGGGGCCTGTTGCTGTGGAAGGCGTGTACTACTTTCCTATTCCTCAGGAAGCCGTGGTTTCGAATTTCGCTATGTGGGTGGACGGAAAAAAGCTTACCGGCGAATTACTAAATAAGGAAGAAGCGCGCAAAATTTACGAGGACATTGTACGGCGCAACATCGATCCGGCTTTGCTGGAGTATGCCGACTATTCCTTTTTCCGTGTCAATATTTTTCCCATTCCCCCAGGCAAGGATCGCAAGATCGAGCTCAGCTACTCGCAATTGCTGTCTTCACAAGACGGATTGGTGAGTTTTCACTATCCGTTACATGGGGAGTCAAAATTGGGGATGGCGCAAGGCCGTACTTGGACTCCCATGCCGGCTCATCGATTTCCCAGGCAGCATTCTGAGACGGGAGAAGATGAGGGTGTGAGCAAAGCGCCGTCCAATGCGGGGTGCTCGCAGACCTTTTCCCTGAGCATCAAGTCCGACATACCCATCAAAAACGTCTATTCGCCTTCCCATGAAGTGGAAATCGTGCGCCATTCCGATCATGACGTGCAGGTCAGCTACGAAGGGGAGCGTCTGGCCGATGAGAGCGATTTCCTGCTTTATTACTCCCTTTCGCCGGAAGACTTGGGATTGAGCTTGCTTTGTCACAAACCGGATGGAAAAGACGGCTTTTTCTTACTGCTCATCTCTCCCAGCGCCGAGCCGATGGAGCAGAAAATATTGGACAAGGACGTTGTTTTCGTCCTCGACGTCTCCGGCTCCATGTCAGGGGAGAAAATCGCTCAAGCCAAGAAGGCTTTGGAAAACGGCCTCGAGTCTCTACGCCCCAGCGACCGCTTTGCCCTGTTGACCTTTAGCTCGACAGTACAAAAGTTCAAGGAGTCGCTCTCCGGCGGAGAAAGGGCTAAGGCCGAGGCAATGGAGTTTGTAGATAATCTCACAGCCAAGGGAGGCACCAACCTAGACGCCGCTTTGAAAGAAGCCCTGTCCTTTCAAGGTGATGCCTCACGACCGATGAACATCGTCTTCTTGACCGATGGCTTGCCCACGGTTGGCGTCACCGACATCGGGGCTATCTTGGCCAATATGCGCAAGCAACAGAGCAAAGCCCGGGTATTCACTTTTGGAATCGGCTATGACGTCAATACCTACCTTTTGGACAAAGTAGCGGATGAGAGCCACGCCCTATCTGATTATATCGTGCCAAAGGAAAACATAGCAGAAAAGGTCACTGCCTTCTTCGACAAGATGAGCCGGCCGGTGCTCGCCGACCTGTCCTTAGATATTGACGGCATCACCGTGGCCGATGTTTACCCCAAGCAACTACCCGATCTGTTTCAGGGCAACCAGCTTCTGGTGATGGGACGCTACAAGAATTCCGGGAGAACGACCGTTACCCTGAAAGGCAGAACGAACGAGACGACCGCAGACTATAACTACGGCTGCGAATTCAGCAGCAGCGCGCAAAACGATTTCTTGCCGCGCCTGTGGGCTTCCCGAAAAATTGCGTATCTGATCGATGCCATGCGCACCAACGGCGAAAGCGAGGAGGTGCGAAAAGAGATCGAAGAGTTGAGCAAAGAGTACGGCATCCTGACTCCCTACACTTCGTATTTGGTGCGAGAAGAGCCGGTGATGACTCTTTCCGGACCGACACTGAGTGTTTCGTCGCCGCGAAACGGTGAAGTGTCGTTTTTGCGCCCAGGCGCGGAAAGCAAAAGAGTCCTGTTCATGGCTTATGATGCCTCCGCTTCTGTGGGCCAAGCGGCCGTGGAAGCCAGCAAGGATCTGCAGAAAATGAAGGTGGCGGGACAAGCGACCAACATTTCTCATCCGGATGCCCGCTATATTGCCGGGAGGACGTTCTATCTGCGCGACGGCGAATGGGTGGATCATAGCTACAAGGATCAGAAGCTGGTCGAAATCAAATACGGAAGCCAGGCGTTCACCAATCTGGTCATTTGCTATCCAAAGCTGGGAAAGTTCATGACGCTGGGCAGAAGCCTAATCGTGGAGCTGAACGGCAAATACCTCCGCATCGGCGACAGGGGCCGTGAAGAAATGTGTCAGGAAGAATTGCGCAAGATTTTTGGCTAAACAGGTTGCAGGTTGCAAGTCGCATATTGCAGGTCACAGGTCGCAACGTGTGCGGTCGATTGTGAGGCAGGGGAATAGCAAGTTCGGACGAGTGTGTGGACTGGGCTATGGGGATTTCGTGCGAGGCGCGCCGAGCCTGCATCGAACAATCCGAGCTTGAATAGCGCGCTCGCCGGGCGTGCGGATGGCTCCTCGTCCCTCCATGGCAATGTCTTACGTATTGGAGGAGATGCCTGCATACGCAGGCATGACATCCGCCACAGCGTCATTCCGGCGGATGCCGGAATCTCCTTTGCTGCCGGCATGAGGTTTTAATCCGCTCCTAAGTGAAGGTTTACTTGGATTGCTAAAAATGTATTGGTCTTTATTGATTCTTTAGCTATATTACGCGCCGTTAAAAAATCCAACAGGCGTTTCGGAATATCGCAAAGGAGAAGGACCTTGATGTCGCCTAACTTGCAGACACAACAGATCAACATCGAGCTTGGCGAAAAGGAAGCTGAAGGCATCTATTCCAATTTGGCTCTCATCACCCATTCGCCGGCGGAATTTGTCATCGATTTCACCCGCATGGTGCCGGGTGTGCCCAAAGCTCGGGTCTATGCGCGCATCATTATGACGCCGCAACACGCCAAATCGCTGCTCAATGCTTTGAAAGAGAACATCGGCAAATACGAGAAAGAATTCGGCGAGATAAAAATCGTCAGCGAGCCGCAAAAAAGTGTTCGCCCCATTGGCTTTCAGCAGGACACCACGGAAGGAGGGACTTCCGGGAATACGTCCTCCGCATCCTGATCGCTACGGGAAAACGCCTGTAATAGTCATACCAGCATTTATATATTATCAGAACGGAAAGAATACGCCAAGCCGGAGCCCGTATCCTTACAATGTCTGCGCGTTGGCAAGATCGGAATAATGAAAAAAACAGTTCAATACTTGACTATCTTCGGCTGTTTATTGATACATCAACTTTCTTTCGGAGCTGAGAAAAGCAGCTACTTTGCCAGAGGTGGGCTTGGAATAGAAATAGGCGTTTGGAAGCCCAGCTCGTTAGATGGCAATCCCAGCAAACCCTTCAAAAACGTTAAAGGTGCTGATCCATACTGGGGGATTTCCTTTGTCACGCCGTCCTTCGCAAGCTTTGCCTTGAGGGTCACGCTCATCCAATGGCAGCAAAATCTTACCGGCACTTCCTCGCGTTTAGAATCGGTAACATTGCGGCATTTGTCGCTCGATCTGAAAAACCAAATTGTGTCTCAAGCGTGGATCAGTCCCTACGCCTGTTACGGCTTGGCCGCGATTTGGTCGCGGGAACAACCGACCAATGTAGAGGATAATAAAGTCCCCTTGGATCGCGCCGGCTATGGCGTCAACGTCGGTGCCGGCTTGGATGTCCAAATCCTAAAGCATTGGGCCTTTGCCATCGAGTACCAGTACCTGTACGCCGTATTTGAGAAAAAGGTGGGCTTGACGGACAACTACAGTGGCCCCAAGGTTTCCTGTAAAGTAATGTATCTTTTTTAGCGCCTGAAGCGACTAAAGTGAAAAGTGACTAAAGTATCAAGTGACTAAAGTGCTGCTTGGCGACTTGTACAAAAATGAAGCAGGGTTGTTTTTGTCTGAAACAGGTGCCCTGACCTTTCGATGAATCCCGCGATTCGGATATCCACTTTTTGCTCACTGGCTCGATTCCCCCTCACTCAATGAGGGTTTCCTTTCCCAACCAAGCTATTATTGCAGGTCATTTCCGATTCCCTAGATTGATTATTTGCCGAGCCTTAAAGCCATCCTGTCCGACGCATTTGTTGGAGGGTGGTTTTCCTCGTTTCTTCGGCGTTCGTTTCTGGTAAGAGTTGCCGCGCAGAGCGCCGGTACTCTTTCGGCCTCTTGCGAGGTACAATTTTTGCCAACAAAAACCCGAATTGCCATACCCGGGCTGACAGCTCACAAAACATGATGTTTGGAGGTTTTCCCTTGATTTCCCATTACCGGTTCGTTGCCACCATTCTTCTTGTCATTTCTATTTTGCTTACCCTGACCTTGCCCGCTGCTGCACAAACATGGAAGATCATGCCGGTGGGGAACTCGATCACCGCTGGTGTGGGAGATGATGACGCAAATGGTTATCGAGATGATCTATATGACCTACTGCGGGATGCCGGCCTTGATTTCCAATTCGTAGGCCCCGACGGAACAGCTCCTTATAAAGGCCATTTTGAAAGCGGGAGAAAAATCGAAGAGTTCACCGCTGGTGGTATAAAGGACGTTGGGCCATCGATGGACAATTATCAGCCTGACATTTTGCTCGTGCATTTGGGCACCAACAATATGAACAAAGACGATGCCAGGACGGCCGGCCTCAAATTGGAATCGCTACTGAATTACATATTGACTTGGCCAAACACCAAACGGATTTTGGTATGCAAAATAATTCCGAGATTAATTAATGGAGGCACCAGCGATCCAAAAGTGGCTGACTACAATGCCGAAATAGAGCGGTTGTTCTTTGAGCATTATAGTAGCTCCACGTGGGATAAGGTGACTCTGGTTAATATGTACTACCTTTTCGACCCTCCATCCTACACCAATCTCCCCGATGGAACTCACCCGAATAGCGCCGGCTATGCAAAGATGGCGCGAGAGTATTATGATGTTCTTAACCAGATTATCAGACAATATCCTAACGATGGCGGTGAACCGGCGAGAATAACTCTAAGGGGCGGTGCCTATGGCACGACCGCGCAAGTGTCATGGACGGCTGTTGGCGACAACAACAACAACGAAGGGCAGGCCAATCTGTACGAACTACGCTACGGTGCATCTGAGCTCACCGCGGATAATTTTTCCAGCGCTACTCTTTTATCATTGTCGAAGCCGCAACCATCCGGCACCGAAGAGTCGATCCTTGTTCCAAATTTGGTTCCGGGCTTGACCTACCACTTCATGATTCGCGCTTATGATGAGTGGAATAATCGCGGTACTCTGTCTGATGATTATCCTGTAGACATTCCTCCTCCTACTATCGAATATTGTACAGATTTTTGTCAAGCGCCACCCTTGCCAGACTGGGTTCTTAATTCCTCCTACACAGTAGCCAATTGCCAGTTGAGCATTTCTTCCGCGCCCAACGGTTGGAATTACTTGGGCGTATACAA
>DYKH01000269.1 GCA_020722685.1 Caldithrix sp.
CATTTTGGATTTTGATATGTCATTTTGAGTTTTAATGTTTGATATTTGCATGAAGGCTACTCGGACACCGAGAGAAAGTGAATAGCAGGTACACATTTTCCGGAAGAGCCAGAAAAAAGAAGCTATCCGTGTTTCCATCTCGCTTCAACAGATGGTTTCTTTGAAATTAATGAAACACACACGTTACAACTCTAACCAAGCCTCATTCTAAGGGTAGGATATTTCTAATCGATCTTTAAAAGTCAAGATTCCGAACATTCGACGCCAAATTGAATACTCACTGCTCGTCGTCCTGTTGACCCATTCGATCCTTCCTGGCGGAGAAGCCTGGGCAACGGCATTGGAGCCGAGCGACAGCCTGCAAACGACACAGTCAGCAGAGGAGACCCTCCTTTACGAGATCAAATTTGCCAGAATTCAGCGTCTGGTGAACGATAGCGTCAAACAAGGCACCGAAGCCTCCTTACCAAGGGAAATCCTCGATTTAATCTCTGAAGCTAAAGGATACGCCCGACAAGGTGATTACCTTTTGGCGAATGATTTCCTGGAGGATGCCCTCGATTACATCGAACAGGCTACCCCTTCTCCTATAACAACTGCTCAAAGAGCAGTCTCCGCCAAGACTGCATCGGGCAGCTTGTGGTCCTACCAAGCATTCATGGGATCGGACTTGTGGCAGCAGAAATTCGGCCTCGTCTTAGCGGATAAGGACAGCGCCATTTACGAAAGCCAAGGCAACCCTTTCTTTGGTTTTCGCCTCCTAATGGACAATTCTGCCGGCAGCGAACGCCAAACACAAGCCGAGCTCGAAGCCAAGACCAGCCACGATTACAACTCGGGACAGATGCTTTTCAACCACCAGCAACAGCTCGGTCGGCCATTTCGCCTAATGCTTGAGAATCGTTTGGAAGGAACCGCCTACAAACGCAACTCCGCGCTCCGCTATGTGGACGACCGGCTGCACCTGGGGATGCTCTACACGATTGCTGCACAACAGTCACTGGAGGTTGGAGAAGAAATTCAGTTGCGCAGCTATCAAAAAGAGAGCGACTATTTCAATAGCTTTCTACAAAATCAAGTAGGAGCAAAGTTGAATCTCACCCCGTTCGCCCGAGGAATGACGACCCTGAGTTATGACTATCGCGCCCGCCACCATAGAGCCAAGCCAAGCATGGACTATCAGGAACAACTCCTCGGTTTGGAGGTCTGGCCGAGTATGATCGGCAAAACTTCCTTGTACGCTCGCCTGCAAAGTCATCATCGCTCGTATCGGGCCGGCTACGTGGACTCACTGTTCACCAATGGCTTCACCGAAATCTATGGCGAAACGAATCTGCGTTATTCTTTGAGCCGGCGATTTGCCTTTCGTCTGGAGGCGGACCTCGAATCCAGAACATACAAACACTACGCCGTCGCCTTACCCAATTACCTTGAATGGATGTTGGAGCCTTCTCTAACCGCCAACGTCAGCTTGCCATGGTCGATCAAGCTGGGCTATCGCCTTCGCAGCAGGCATCATAGCTTTTCCACCGAAACCGCAACCGAGACTGCGAATCTCGAGGACTACTATTCCCACGGGCCGGTTTGCACAGTCGACGTCTTTGCGGCCGGCGGCTTTCTGGCCACCTTGTCCCATTCCTTCGAGTTCCGCCGCTTCCCCAACGCCCCTTATGAGGACGGCGCCGGTCTGTCCTTGTACTCCAATCGCAACATCCATTCTCTCTTTCTGTTTCTCACCTGGAACCTCTCGGAACATTGGGAGCTCAGCGGCATGGGCAATTTGGACTATGACGATGACAGAAACCTCCAAGGTTCCGATTCCCGCACCAACCTCTTCAACATTGAGCTTTCATACAAGTTCTAATTTTATTATATTGCCCCGGCAGCAATAGTTTTCGGTGCCTCAGCGCTACCCGGACACCGACCATGCCGCAGTGCGTGTCACGTTTTAGGGGTTTTGCCGGCAACTCAGTAATATGTGCTGCGGGCCAAGCAAGAACTTGACGGCAAGGTATTTTTCATCGGCGCATACTGAACTATGGGAAACTATCCAAAAGGAGGACTAAGGTGACCAAACGACTCTCTTTAATTTACTGGAAAGGGGATCGTTTCTGGCTGGGCAAGCTCCTTGAACATCCTGAGATCAAGAGACAGGGCGAAAGGATCGAGAAACTCGAAGAGAATATCAAAGATGTGTGTTTGCTGATGGCTATGAATGATGTTCCCGAAAAGTGTGCAATGAAGGAAATCGCGCTATGAAGCGCACCAAGCTCATCAGGGAGTTGGTCGTGGCCGGCGACAAGGAATTCTTCCGGAATGAGATCAAACCTTGATAGCTGTTCGTTTGTCTGTGGCGATATTATCAACGCCCCTCTTGATCCTGACTCAATTAATGTAAATTCTGACCGAGGACTATAATGACTGACCGAAACAGAGGACTTGGCATAGGCATCGCGATCACTGCGATTGGCTTGCTCGCTATTTTGGCCAATCTGCAGGTGATACATAGCACGGAGCATTTGCTTGGGGCGGGCATCTTTTGGGTCATCGCTTATGTCTTTTTTCAGGCTTTCCGAAACAACAAATCCCGCAGATGGTCTCTATGGTGCGCCATCCTTTTTGCCATCCTAGGCGCGGCCGCTATCGCGCGCCTGTTTTGGCATTTCCCGGATGAGTTAATCAGCTTGATATTTCTCTGGGGCGGCGCGATTCTGTTCGGTTCCATCTACGCCAACAAGGCAAAGCATTGGTGGGCCATCATTCCCGCCGGTCTGTTTTTTACTCTGGGAGCGATGGTGGCCATCGACGCCTTCCAGCTTTTGCCGAACAAGCATCGGGGAGTCATATTCTTCTTCGGTGTTGGTCTCACATTTGTTTATTTGTGGTCACAGGGAAACGCGCTAGCACGGCTCACTTGGGCCAAATATCCGGCAGCAGCGATGATACTTGTTGCCCTAGGGATCTTTATCGAAAGTGCGGACTGGCTGCGATGGGATGTCCTCCTCCCTGCAGCGATGGTATTGATGGGCGCTTTTATTCTCTATGGCGCTCTTAGGAAAAGATAGGTGGAATTGAGCCGTTCTTCGATCATTCTCTGGTTGATCTTTTTATCAGGAAATCGCCGCTTTTAGGATAACACCCCTAAAAGGTCGTCAGCGCCAATCGGCTTTGATCAGCGGCCACAAAGATAATGTCTCTATGATTGGTTGGGTAAAAAGACCCCTAAGCAATACAAAACCTCCCCTCCCGCAATCGCCGCTCGATCCCATGCAAAGAGGCCGCGTGGCCCTGCTGTGCATGGGACATTTCGCCAACGACTCTTACGTCGGCTTTCTTGCGCCATTGCTCCCCCTACTGATGACCAAAATCGGATTTGGCCTCACTCTGGCAGGACTGCTGACTTCCATTCAAGCCCTTTTCACTTCCATCCTGCAGCCTTTGTTCGGCTTGATTGCGGATAAAATCCGGCGACCGCACTTTGCCGCCTACGGGCCGTTGGTCACCGCGCTTTTTCTTGGCTCCATCGGCTGGTGGTCTCACTATGAAGCCATCGTGATCGTTCTCATCCTGGCTGGATTGGGTACCGCTTCCTTTCACCCCCAGGCCGCCATGCTGGCCGGACACGCCAGCGGCAATCGCCGCGGTTTTGGTATGTCCCTGTTTGTCACTGCCGGCACTGCCGGACATTCCTTGGGGCCAATGATCATTTTGCCCGTCGTTGCCACACTTGGCTTGGAATTCAGCTTTGTCACGATTCTTTATGGCATCATCGCCACTTCTCTTTTGGCTCGCAACCTTCCGTTTTTAGCCAAAGCTCCATTCCATCAAGCCGATACAGCAAAAATCGCCCACCTTCCTCATCGCCGGTTTGCGCTGGGCGTCCTGTGGATGATCGTCATGTTCCGCGCTCTCATCATTGCCGGATTTTTGACCTTTGTGCCGATCTTCTTACATCGACAGCAGTACGGTCTTTTGCTTTCCGGCTCGGCCAATACTATTTTTGAATTATCAGGGGCCGCGGGCGCCATCACCGGCGGAATTTTATCGGATCGAATCGGCCGAAAAAAGGTGATTGTCGCCTCCTTCGTCGCAGCCATGCCGTTTCTCTGGCTGTTTCTTCAGACGGTAGGGAAAGCGTCCCTGGTCTTTCTGGGAGTGGGCGGATTTATTCTCTACACTTCCATCCCGGTCAGCATCATCATGGCGCAAGAGCTCTACCCCAGACGCGCCAGCACCGTTTCTTCCTTGATGATCGGCCTGGCCTGGGGAATGGGCGGCCTCTTGGTCACTCCGATTGGCGCCATTGCCGAGAAAATCGGCGTGGCGCAAGCTCTGGGCTTGTTGGTGTTTCTCGGCATCGTAGCCGTCTTAGCGACCTTCTTTCTTCCGGCTATGACACGCGCCGGCGACATCACAGGTCATTTGCGCAAACAGTAACCTAATTCGGACAAGCCGAAGCCGAATCGAGAAAAACACTTGCCACAAAGTCACCAAGGCACGAAAGGCTTTTTGATGATCAGAGGATTTGATTTAAGTGCCGGGAGTAAAAATCCCAAAGAGCTTGGACGACCATATCACTCATTCTTGGAAATCCTTAGTGGCTTGGTGCCTTGGTGGCATTTAACGAGCACCAATTAGAGGATAGAATTTTTGGTTTTTTGCACAGAATTTACTGATAAGGTTTTGACTATTACTACCGGATAGAATATGCATAGCAAATCAAACCTTGCCTTGCTTCCCTCCATCGACCTCCTGCTCGGAACTGCGCAGGCAGAAAAATTGGCGGAATCATTTTCCCGTGCAGAGGTGAAGGAAGCCTTACGTCAGATTCTCGATTCAATGCGACAAGAGATGGCGTCTTCTGAGAGTGTTGCGGCCAAAACGCGGGAAGAGCTTGTACAGGACATCTTGAGCAAGGCCCAAAGCCGTCTGCAGAAAGCGTTCGCTCCCAGCCTAAAGCCTGTCATCAACGCCACCGGCATCATTCTCCATACCGGGTTGGGACGCGCGCCTCTGTCACTGGCTGCGCAGGAGAACGTCATACGCGTGATGCGCGGCTATTCCAGCTTGGAAATTGATCTACAGACCGGCAAACGCGGCGAGCGCAACGAACACGTCTCGCATCTGCTCTGCCGGCTCACCGGCGCCGAGGCAGCCGTCATCGTGAACAATAACGCTGCGGCGGTCTTTTTGGCGCTGAACACGCTCACCTTCGGCAAAGAGGCGATTATCTCGCGCGGGCAGTTGATTGAGATCGGCGGCTCCTTTCGCCTGCCCGAGGTCATGGAAAAGAGCGGCGCCATCATGCGCGAAGTCGGCACCACCAACAAAACCAAGCTCAGCGACTATGAAAAAGCCATCTCCCACAAAACCGGGGCCATCGTGGTGGCGCACACCTCCAACTATCGGGTCATGGGATTTACCACCGAAGTGCCGCTATACGATCTCGCGGAGCTGGCGCATTTGCACGGCTTGCCGCTGCTGCATGATCTGGGCGGCGGCGTGCTCATCGATTTGAAAAAGCTTGGTCTGCCTTACGAGCCGCTAGCTCAGGACAGTCTGGCGGCCGGCGCAGATGTGGTGACATTTAGCGGGGACAAAATCCTTGGCGGCCCGCAATCCGGCATCATTGTCGGCAAGAAAGAATGGATCGAGCGCATCCACAAGAATCCGATCATGCGCGCGGTGCGCTGCGACAAGCTGACCTTTGCAGCAATGGAGGCGACTCTCAAATTGTATTTTCAGGAAAAGACTTTACTGGAAAACAATCGCTCCTTGCAGATGCTGACGGAGCCGATCGAAAAGGTTGAGGGGCGAGCGAACAGGGTTCTTGAATCGATTAAAGCGGAGGTAAGAGCAAAGCTGTCTATTTCCGTGGAGCCAAGCTTTGCCCAAACCGGCAGCGGCGCGCTGCCGCTGGAAAAGATACCCAGTAGAGCCTTGGTCTTAAGACCTCAAACATTGGATGCAGAAAAGCTGGCCGCAATGCTGCGGGAGCAAAATCCGCCGATCATGGGCTACATTCAGAACGACCAAGTTTATTTGGATATGCGGACGGTGGGGGAAGAGGAAGTAATGTCTGTAGCAAAAGGGATTAATGAATTGGGATAACGCCAGAGGAAAACCAAGAAGATGCATCTGAACTGATCTCCTTGTAAAGAGGAT
>DYKH01000270.1 GCA_020722685.1 Caldithrix sp.
GTTATTATGGTTGGAATGATTGCGTTTGCGATTGCCTCTCCAACCGTTATTCTTTATTGGATAGGAAGTTCTGCAGATCAACTGCATCATTTTGGAATTATCCATGATTTGGCTTGGGGAGCTAGTCTGAATAGCCTTTTTGTGCCTTCGGTAGCTCATCCGTGGGGAATCCTCAGAGAAATTGCCAGAACCATATATACGGGGCCTAGAGACGAATCGGGTGTGTTCAACCTGGGTTTCCTTACTTGCAGTTTGGCCTTGCCAGGATTTTTCTTGATGCCTAAGAACAAATCACATTCTTGGGGTCTGGTTTGGTTGACTGTGGGCGGCCTGGTTCTCTCTCTGGGGCTGCTGCTTAAGTGGAATGGCAGACCGGTTCAGCTTTCTGGCAATTTTGTGTTTAATGAGATTCTTTGGAAGTTTGGCCATGTTCTCAAACCAGAACTCTTCCCAACCGAGTTACCCTATCCCGATTTTCGTTCCGGCATCCCTTTGCCTGGTCTATTTCTCACAATCCTCGTTCCATTCTGGGAATCAGCGCGTGTAATGGGCCGTTATGCTTTCTTGGGTATGCTTGGTGCTGTTGTATTAGCAGCGATTGCTCTACAGAAATTGCCTGCCCTGGCCCGTATCTTACTGGCTTTGCTTTGGGTGATAGAGATCCTGCCATCCCCTACGAGCAGTGGCAGGCCGGTTGCTTTTCAGCTTCATCCGGCATATACTTGGTTAACTGCTCAACCCCTGGAAGTTGGTGAGGGGATTTTGGATATTGAGCCTCCGACTGTATCTATTGGAGGAAGTGTTCCTGTGGCGACCTTGTTGCATGGAGTCCCAACGGCAGCCGGCGTTGGATCATTTTGGCCCGAACACACTTTCCGCCTCTGGGAGAATTTTTTGCCGGAAGGAGAGGCTTTAGCGCGACCCCAAATCGGCGATTTCTTGTGGCAATACCGTATTCGATACCTTTTCCTTCATTTTCGCGGGAATAAAGAACAGGCGCAGAGGATGTGGCATATGATTGCTGAGAATTCGGCTTTTCATCAAGTTGGCTGTTTCGATCCTTTGGCAGAAGACTCGCCCTGGCCGTATCAGATCTGTGTGGCTGAAGTGAACAAGCCTACTTCTCCCTTCAATGTGATTTTGCGAACGGGGTGGTCTGCACAGGAGTCTTGGGGTATGTGGTCGGAGGGCCCAGTATCTGAAATAGAATGGTTGGCGACTACTCGGCAAGACCATTATCTGCGATTTGAGGCCTTTCCACTTTGTGCGTCCGATCAGTATCAGCAACTTACGGTTAGGGTCAATGGAGAAAGGCTAGCCAGTTATCAATGGGAAGACTGTGAGACTATGGAGGTAGACTTGCTTATCCCTGGCTCTGTTATCAGAGCGGGTTGGAATCAGACTGCTTTCGAGTATGCTTATGCTTTAACCCCGGCTGAAGTCACAGATGGACGGAATCCTGACTTCCGTCTGTTGGGAGTAGGCTTTGTCAAGTTAGAGATAAAACAGTGATCTTTGTATTTCACGGTGAGGGCAAAGGCAGTTTTTGCTTTCTGTGTTAGTCAGCTATGGAGGTGTGTTATGAAGCGGTTCCAAACTCTAGTCATAGTGTTACTTGGCCTATCTGTGGTGATGATGGGGTTGGCTTCTTCTGTGTTCTCTTATGCTTTGCAGCCATTGCTAGAGAGTGCTGTCAGTCGTGTAGTCTCCGCTGGTGCAAGTAGTATAAGTGGTTTCTCCTCCTCTTCGTATAGCTTGCCAGGTGGCGTTGTTGATAAGTCTTCCCCAACATTGGCTGATATTACTGGCGATGGAATTCCTGAGATTCTCATTGGGACAACGACTTGTCGGGCAAATCAGCAGGGGGTATGCACGTATAATCAAGTGGCTGCTTTGGTTGTATATAATGGAGACGGGACGCTGCGATGGTCTAAAGATGTGGGCGCCCCGGTTAATTCCGCACCGGCTGTAGGTGACATAAATGCTGATGGTCAACCGGAAATCGTAGTCAGCGTGGGCGGTGACGTATACGATACTGCTCACCATGGAGGTGTTGTAGCCTATGATCGTTTTGGGGGATTTTTGTGGCGTTTCGATTCGCAGGACCACGGTGAAGATGGGTATAAGGATGGCGTTTTTTCCTCACCCACTTTGTGTGATGTGAACAATGATAACTATGCAGAGATCATATTGGGGGGATGGGACCAGCGAATATACTTGTTGGATTATCAGGGACATTCTTTGTGGTCTAATTTACCAGCCGGATTTCCTGGTCCTGGATATTATAATGCAGATAGCATTTGGTCTACTGCGGCTTGTGCTGATCTGAACAGCGATGGTTACAAGGAGATCATTATAGGAGCCGATATCACTGGCGGGGGATATTTGCCAGACGGAACACATACACAAGATGGTGGGTTCCTTTACATTTTTGATAGAAACGGCAACGTTTTAGTACGCCGCTATCTTCCGGAAACGATTTATGCTGCTCCTGCTGTAGGAGACTTGAATGGAGATGGTAGCCCGGAGATTGTCTCTGGCACAGGTTGGTATTGGTGGAATGCTCATGGTCGGACGGAGCAACCCTATGTTTACGTTTTTGATACAGAGAAGGTATTCGATAATTCATTGCATTATTCCGCCCTCGAGAAATTGCCCTTTTATCCGGGTTGGCCTCAACCCACCGACTATCCTGGATTTAGTTCACCTGCTCTTGCGGATTTGGATGGAGATAATGATCTGGAAATCGTAATTGGCACAGGACATCCTGATCTGAGCAATGATAGTATCCCCGGTGCAGGCAGTGTTTATGCGTGGCATCACAACGGTAGCCTGGTATCAGGGTGGCCGATCCACCCCAAAAACGCTCAAGGGAATGATGCGCCGGTTTTTTCCTCTCCTACTATAGGCGATGTGGATGGAGATGGCAGTTCAGAAATTTGTTTTTCGATGCTTTGGGATGTACAAGTCTACAACACTAACGGCTCATTCCAGGAACGTTTGAACACTCAATGGACGATTTGGGCTTCGCCAGCCTTAGGCGATACTGACGCCGATGGGTTTCAGGAGATATGGATCGGCGGCGGTTACTACCCCGACCCACAGAACGGTCGACTATGGCGCTTTGAAGCGGACACGGCAGGTGGTAGCCATGCCTGGTCCATGTTCCACCGTGATGCTCAGAACACAGGGCGTTATCCCAGTCCGCCTCGACTGAGTGTTGCGCCTGCGTCAATCTATCTGCTTTATCAGTATGGAAGTGGGAATACTGTAAAGACCGATTTGGGATTACGCAATCTTGGTGAAGGGACAATTATGTGGAATGTCACTTCACCAATGCTGAATATAACGCTATCTCCCTCGTCTGGAACTCTGACTTCTTCCTTAGTACCGGTTGCAGTCACAATGAACACGACCGGCTATACCACTGGCACATATGAATTGGGGAATATCGTTTTCACAGGCACTGCGAGCACGTCTGTGTTGGGAAGTCCGGCTTCGATTCCCGTGACACTCTATGTGGGGCGGGTTCATCGCACCTACATGCCGCTCGTCTTGCGTTCGTCATTTTAACCGATGCGTATTCTTCATATCACCCAACGTTACTTTCCCGCACGCGGCGGTGCCGAGGCCCATTTTGGTGAAATCTCCGCTTATCTTGTGGCGCAGGGACACCATGTCACTGTAGCTACTACTGACGCCCTCGACTTTGAAGCCTTCTGGAATCCCCGCCGCCGTCGGGTCGCGGAGCGTGAGACCGTCCATGATGGTGTCCACATTCTGCGTTTTCCGGTGCGTTACCTTCCTCTGTCTGGGATCGCCTATTCCGGTATCCGCCGGCTGTTGTGGTTGTTCTCGCTGGCGCGTCCCTTGCCGGTGACATTGGCAGCCCGGTTGTCACATTTGACACCGTGGGTCCCCGGCCTTTGGCAGTGGTTGCGGCAAACTGCTGAACCTTTTGATCTAGTCGCCGGAATGAACATTTGTTTTGAGCCGTTGCTTGAAGCTGGGTTGCGTTTCGCGCAACGGCGCGGTGTTCCGTTTATTATTTATCCCCTCACACACCTAGGGGCTGGCTCAAAGCCAGGCATTGATGCGTTGGGGCGATTTTACACAATGCGCCATCAAGTAAACCTGGTTCTCCGTAGCGACGCGCTGGTTGCGCAAACACCGACCGAGCGTGACTTCTACGTGGAACGCGGTCTGCCGGATCAACGTGCCCTGGTTGTTGGACCCGGTGTACACCCGGAAAAAGTACTCGGCGGGGACGCGCAACGTTTCCGGCAGCGTCACAACATCCCTGAGACAGCGCCTGTGGTGTTGGCACTTTCGGCAATGGCCTATGATAAAGGGACGGTTCACGTTGTTAAAGCTGTGCGTCGTTTGTGGGAGGAAGGGCGCGCCGTGGAATTGCTGTTGGCAGGTGCGGTGTTGACCCCATTTCGCCATTATATGGAACGTCTTTCTGCTGCTGACCGCGAGCGCATCCACTTACTTGGTCCGGTAAGTGAAGAAGAAAAGCGCGATGCGCTGGCTGCTGCTGACATCTTCGCGTTGCCCTCGCGCACGGATTCTTTTGGTATCGTTTACCTGGAGGCTTGGCTGTACCAAAAGCCTGTGATTGCTGCGCGCACTTGGGGGGTTAACGATGTAATTGTCGATGGTGAGGATGGTTGTCTTGTTCCGTTTGGCGATGTATCTGCGCTGGCGGACACCATAGCATTTCTGGTTGATCATCCTGATGTTCGGGCGACGATGGGTGTTCGAGGTGAGCAGAAAGTTTACCGCTGGCATACATGGGCACAAAAACATGCCCTTGTCCACAATCTGTATCTCGACCTCGTGAAAAGGTGATGTAGTATTATGCACTTGGCTATCAACGCGACGGAGATTGGACGGCAGCGTGGCGGTAACGAGAGTTACTTGACCGGCTTGTTGCAAGGTCTGGCGGCGTTAAATGTTGTCGGCGATACCACGCTGTTGGTAACGCAGGCCGGCCTCGCGGCACTGCCGGGCATCACGTCGGCGGCCTATCCAACTGTGAACGTCGGTCCCTATCGACAACTGCCCTTCTACCTCTGGCAGCAGACTTATCACCTGGCGCGCCTGCGCCCTGATTGGTATCTGTCTACGTTCTTCTTACCGCCTGTGACCCCTTGCCTTGCGGCAGTACTGATTCATGATATGTCTTTTCGCACGCATCCGGAATACTTTCCCAGCTTTATTGCCCTCTATATGCGCGTGCTAACGGCTCAGGCTATGCGCCGTGCGGAACGGGTTGTGGCTCTCTCGGAATTCACGCGGCATGAGATTCTGCGATTCCATCCTGCAGTCGCAGCGAAGACTGTCGTCGTCTTGCCGGGTATTGACGCAGCTTTCCATCCGGTACAAGCTGCTGATGATGCTGCAGCGCTCGCGCCTTATGGTCTGACGCCGGGCTACATCTTGGCGCTCGGTAATATCCATCCGCGTAAGAACCTGGCACGTTTGTTGGAGGCGTATAACCTGGTGTGCCAACGCTATGCGGATACACCCCCGCTTGTTTGGGCCGGAATGCCACGCTGGAGCAGTTCAGACCTGGTGGCGCGCGCGCGTGAGGCTGGTGTGCTGCTGCCCGGCTTCATTCCGCAGTCGGCAATGTCTGCGCTTTACCGGTTGGCTGCAGTGCTGGTTTACCCTTCGCTCTATGAAGGCTTTGGCCTGCCACCGGTGGAGGCGTTGGCCTGTGGGACGCCAGTGATTGCCAGTAATACCACGAGTTTGCCGGAGGCCGTAGGGGATGCCGCATTGTTGGTCGATCCGACTTCGACGGAGTCTATTGCCGACGCACTCGCGCGAATTCTCCACGATGCTGCACTGCGCGAACATTTGCGAGAGATTGGGCCTGTACGGGCGCGACAATTCACATGGCAGAAAACGGCGCGAAGGCTATATGAAAACTTGCAGGCAGGTTAGGTAGTTTTCCACTGTCTATTGGAAGGAGTGCAACGATGACCGAAGTGTCCATCCACGGCCACGAATTCTGGATCGACGGCCAGCCTATTTACGCAGGCCGCAAGTTTGCCGGGTGCAAAATCCAGGGCCTGCTCTTCAACGTCC
>DYKH01000271.1 GCA_020722685.1 Caldithrix sp.
GAGGCCCTTGCGTGTAAGTGTTAGCGACTGGATCATAGATTCCAATGTAGTCGGAGTTACATGGTACAAGGCAGACTTTTCCGTTGGGCATGAGAACGCCACCGGCAAAAGCGCCATCAGTGCTAGTTGCGAGAGGCCCTTGCGTGTAAGTGTTAGCGACTGGATCATAGATTCCAACGTAGTCGGAAGTATGTGGTACAAGGCAGACTTTTCCGTTCGGCATGAGAACGCCACCGTAAAAGGCATTATCAGCGATAACCGCGAGAGGCCCTTGGACATAAGTCGCCAGAGAGCCCACATCACCCTGGTTGCACCAGGATTGGAGCCATTGCGGAGTGGTGGAAAAGTCAATGAGATGAGAGGTAGTCGCGGCGGTCCAATCAGGACATGCAATAGATGGCTGGCTAAACGTACCATTGACAGTCAATGGACCATCTACAACACCGCCGCTTTTACGTAGGGCTCCTGCGTCATGGTGCGGGTTTGTCTGTGGTTCGATACCCTGGGCTGCAATAGCAACAACGACTACCAGAAGAGTTAGGACAAAAAGGACGGTGTTATCGCTCAAACGCATTCGTCTGGTCATGGCAGTACCCCCTGTTCAATAGTCAGAGAAAGTGAATCGGTGCTGGCATAGGCAACCGTCACGTTTGCCCCCCAAGGACGTAGAATCGAGTCCCCCGCTTGAACTTCGATACCCAAACCAGGAGTTGCAGTTGTTCCAACGGTTACGTAAGCACTCTCGGTAGCGTGGTGATTCTGAATAATCAGATACGCCCGGGAAGCCGGAGCAGTGATAATACCCGGAGTGGCCTGGCAGATAACATTGGTGATTGTTGGTGTGGCCAGAGGGACGTCCATTGTCTGGATTGTTCCAGAGATCGTTGTGGTGGAGGATGCCGATGTTGCTGACTGTAGAACACCATTTCCGTCAATGGCAACTGGTTTCCAGGAACTGGACGCGTTGTCCCACCCGAGCATAGCCCCAGTGGGTACATTGATATGCTGGGGGTCAGGCCACGCGTCCAAACCCGCGACAATCAGGCAGGCCATAATCAACCAGGGAACGAGATACTTGATTTTCATTCGATTCTCCTTTGTTTCAATGCCAGGGCTTCCAGAAGTTTCTGGAGGGCAACCGTTTTCTTCTCGCCGTGTGCTCTTTGGTATTCTACCATATAGCGATGAAGTTCTCCGGCGCCGGCAGTTCCGTTGACTTGCTGGATGTAGTTCATGATCTGACGACCCGCGAGTTGCGGATTTCGGCTTATGGCCTGGAGATGTGCGTCGGACAGTTCGCCGCCTTCGCAGCACCGGGCAAGGGCATCATTGACAAGTTCTTGGGCTCCGCCAGCCGGGAGCGCTCCGTTTTCCGTCATTACCTGCCCGGCCTTTCCCAGGATGATATCCACGCCACGGCGGCGAATGGCGTTTGTCCGGTCAATAGATTCCGTGAGCCATTGCTGACGATCTTTGATGCCAGCGTCAGAATACCGGATGAACCGGCCCAACGTCGGGCGGGCCAATAATGGAAATTGTGTTACATCAGACAGATACTCCAGAATTTTATTTTCCGTGGTTCCCCTGGGATTCCGAATACTGGGGTTTGGTGCCTCGAACGGAATTCGGATGATATTGTTGAGAGGCCCACCAAAGCCTTGGTTAAACAGGTAGTAAGAAGTCAGAGCTTTTGCGATGCTTCCCCATTCCCCTGCGTCGATCATATCTTTTTGAACTACGTCCATACCCCGGTAGTCGTCTCGGGGGGATCGACCTGCGGCTAAGTCTTTCAGGTCAACGGCCAGCTTCAAAATTGGATTGAGACTGGGGAGTGTTCCGTGGGTGGATTCCAAACCTTGTTGGATGGCAATGGACTTGGGAAATTCCGGGTCAAAGAGAGCGAGTCCGGCATTCATGAAGAGCGCACCCATAACTTGTCCTTGAGGATCAAGAGGGATTGTCGCATAGGCGGCCTTACCATCTGACGTCAGGCCAAAGGGAAGGATCAGATAAGACATGAGTTGGTAGAGCGGAATTCTCCGAAACAACTGCTGCCATTTCTTGTCCTCATTTCCGAGAGTCACATCCAACGCACCGGACAAGGCCAAAAGAGCAAACATTCGGAGCGGGGATTGAGTAATAACGGTTTTTGCAAAATACTCGAACGGTCGTTCTTTGGCGGCTGCGATGCTTCCTCGGGTTCCCTGAATAAAGGCATTTAGGAAGAGAATGATCTGGCCTAATGCCGGAGCCATTTTTCCCTTACGCAGGAGCATAGGAGTTCCGGCCTGGGTTCGAACAAGTTGGAGTTTCTCATCCATTGTCAATTTATTCATCCCAGGCTGATTCAGGTACTCCCATGCGGCGGACTTACTTGCGGCTTCTGTCGTGCGGACAACATTACCAACAGTCCATTTCAGCGTGTTGTAGAGATATGATGCATGGGCAGCCATCGCTCCCAGCATCCCGTGGACTTTCGCTAGCTGTGGTTTGGTGTTTCCCACTATCTGGAGATGGCGGTCCAGAGCTTCCGCATTGTGGTCGATATCATAGTAACTTGTCATAGACGAAATCAGAAGACGATGCTGGAACAGGTCTTTGATTCGTTGGCTATCAATCTTTCCACGGAAAGCGTAGTTGAAAGCATCAGGAAGCGCTTGGACAAAATTTACGGGGATTTTCCAGATAGCCGACCATCCGGGTAGGTTTCGCATGGAGTTAAACAGGTCTCTGATCGGATTAACAAGACCGAATCCAACGGAGAATGCGGTCATCCATGACGCCAGATAAGATGAGCCGGGAATGGAGAGGGCCCCATAGGCCGGTCCATTGATAGCGTCCATCAGTTCTTTTGCTACGTAGTAAGTGACAGTCTGGCCGCCTTTCTCCGTAACACGGACTGGTTCAGCCCACACGGGGACTTTGGCAAACTTGTTTTTGGGATCTTCGCGGATCACCCATTCATTGGCTTTCGTTACTGGGTCCGTGAAATACTTGGCTCCGGCTTCGAGCAATGTACGAATACCCCGGTTTTTTTCGAGAACCGCGTGCATCAGAAGATCGTGGCTGATCGTGGCGGCTAGTGGGTCCACCACGTCCGCGATAGTCCCTAACTGTTTTAGGATAGCTTTGCCTGCGTTGCTTCCCGATTGTTTCGCGGATTTGTACGCGAGATGCCGGGCAACGGCGAATGTGACATAATCGGGAGAAGTTACCATCAATTCGTGGAGTTTTTGGGAAATCAAACCTTCGTCTAATAACGGGTTGAGAATAAAACGAACGCGTTCCCGGTGGTACTCTTCCTGCAATCGGTTAAGTGTTTCGATAGCGTCGGCACCAATGGCAGCAGTCAATTCCGCCATGCCTTTCTCAGCATCCGCGTAGCTGAGAGCGCCGGGATTCCACAATTTAACCTCACGACGAGCCAGGGTTTCATCCCACAGTTCGTCGAATATCTGCTTGGCTCGGGTCTTTCGTTCTGTCGCAGAAATCCGTCCCATCGCCACTTCGCCATCTGCTTCCGCATCAGCGATCGCTTTTATGGTTTGTCGTCGGTTTTCGATATCCGCGTGGCTTCCAACTTCAAAGGTTTCTGTTCGCTTTCGCGTTGTCAGAATCCTGCGAAACAACTGGTATTGACTGCGCTGTTTCTGGGTCACTCCGGCGGCATCCAGTTTTTCCCCGTAGATATTTGACAAAACACGGGTCATGTGAAACTGTCGGTCCGTCGAGGCCATAAGTTGGTTGTCCTGAGAATTCACCAGTTTTATGTACTCGTTCCTCGGCATGATCGGGCGCAATCGCAACATCCAGGTAGCTCGGGTGTCCAGGACGTTCGTGGCGAATTTTTCCCACCACGTAGAACGGGCACCGATGGAAGCAAGATGCGCGGTCTTTTCGGCTTCCGACGCACGTGCGAACATGTCCGAAACATGCTGTCGTATATTCAGGGGAGTGTCCAGGGTATTTACGAAGTCCCGGATTTTCGGTTCTGTGGCCAAGAAGTCCTGCCAAAGTTGATAGAGCTTCATCCCCTGATACGGAAAACCATCCGGCCGGTTGAGAAACATGGCCACGGCGGTTGCGACTCGTTCGTCCCGGCTACGTGATGGGAGCTTGATGCTCGCGGGAGACCAGAAATTCCAAATTTTGTCAAGCTCAATGTCGAGCTGATTGCCTTTCTTCACTTTGGCACGGACGTTTTGCATGAACGTCCGCAAGGGGATAAATGGTTTAAGACCCATTTCCTGGAGAACTTCTGGTTTTGTCAGGTCAATCGCGTGTCCGATTTCATGCGCGAGAATTCGGAAAGCCCGATCCGGGTTTTCAGCGAACAAGTCCCAAGTGAGTTTGACACCACCGGCTTTGGACAGAAGGCCAGAGTGCCAAAACGCAAACGCGCTATGTTCTTTTCCTTTTGCGATGGCTTGTTCTATGACTTTGATAGGACCACCCAGAAAAACCTTGCGTTGATCTGGTGTCATCTCGGAGTATTTCTTCGTAACGGGTGCGAACAAACGCCACAACGCCCGAATCATCTGGGGTGATTCTGGCGCACCGGGCTGTCTGATATACGTATCAAGTGATGGGTGTGTCGTGTAGATATATGAATAGGGCATGTTCTGGATGGCCACGCCTCCGGCGTCTAACTGTACGGTAGCGGTTTGTTTGGCATCATCCGCTGAAATGATCTTGGCTCCCAGAAGTTCTACAGCGGCAGGACCACTAACTTGATGTATGTAAGGATTCCCTGATGTTAAAACAGATACACGAGATCCGGTTGTAAGAGTTCCGGCGGGCTGCGTCTCGGCAAGCATGGGGCGGATTCTTTCTTTATACGCCGCGATCGGATTGCCCGATGTGTTGTCATCTTCACCCAGGAACACTTCCTCGGATAGTTTTTTCTGTATTTCTTCTTCTGTGGGAATGTCGTAGTTTGTCTGTATGTAGGCTTCGGCGAACTTGGCCACATCTTCGTCAGACTCAAACGTTTGCCCCGATGAATCCATGGCCTTCTCGATGTCGTTTTTGACGGTAATGGGCACAACGGCTGCGTAACCGTTGCTGCTTTCCGCCAACGCCTGGCCTCGGGGTTTCATCTCCGTTTCCTCGAATACCCTGGCCTGAACACTGTTCATCCCGGCCATACCGGCACCGAGGACGCCGCCCATGGCGCCCGCCCGGACAACCTGCCCCGCATGGTAAAGCGCGTTCTCCCAAGACATTTCCCTGTCAAGCAAAGGCCGATGGGATTTGTCGGTAGCATAGAGTTCATCCAGAATGGCATTGGTCGTAATGTCTAGGACTTCGGTGGTGGCCTCGCCTGCGGCCTCTTTGATGGATGCGCGAATGAGGGCACTTAATACCCCCCGGCTGAGATCCATCGCTTCACCTAATGTGATGGCTTCGCCGACGGCTTCTGCTGTGCCGGACAGAGCACCGATACCGGCAGCGGCTTCCGGGGAATACCCGGCTTGTTTGGCTTGCCGATATTTGTTGCCATACGCCCGAGCGCCCATGGATACCGCGCTGAGAAACCAAGAACCAGACAGGACTTCCGGGATTTTCACCATCAATTCTGAGCCAACATCGAAGGCGAATTTTCCAATAGAACCGAACTGCTGACGAATCGGGTAGGCTTCTCGTTGGTAGCTTTCCCCAGCTTCTGCCAAAACATTTCCCGCTTCATCAACAGGCGAAGAAATCCCTAGCTGGTTTTCCAGGAGTTCTCCACCGGATTGCAATACGCCGCCAGCACCAGACATAATTCCGCCAATAGCGTTCTTCCCCATCGCTTCGGCTGTCTCTAAGATGCCTGCGGGCTCAGTTGATGGCTCCGGTTCCGTGAACATCGGCGTTTGCCGGGGCGGCGGCTCATTGGTAATCGAACGGCTGGTAATCGGGTTATCCGGCATGGATAAGTTTGCCAGAACGTTCTGCTGTTCATCGGGATGCAGCATCTGGAAATCGGGGTTTTGCCCGAGGAACCGGGTCAATTCTTCGGGTTTTGAGAGATTCACCAGAACATTCTGCTTCTCGTCCTCCTGGAGAACTTGAAAGTTTGGATCTTGCTCCAGAAAGGAT
>DYKH01000272.1 GCA_020722685.1 Caldithrix sp.
CCTCCTGTTATTGCAACACGGCTTTCGCCATCTGCAATGAGCTCAACATCATAACTCCATAGATAAGCCAGATGACGCAGAGTCAAATCCACATCTCCCAACAATATACCACGGTCGTCATCATACCGCTTGATGATGAGCCTCCGGTCTCCCCAGCGGTTGACCTTATACACCCGCAAATCCGGGACCCGAAGTATATCCAGATACCGGTCAGCCAACTTCTTACGCACTTCTTTGTACGTGTCTTCACTGGCCACGTGGCTGACTTCCATGTAGTCGCCCTTATCCATGAGCACTGCCATCTGCATGTCAGCCACCACTTTGGCAGACAGGAACTGACGGATGAAACTTTCATCCCGGAAGTTGTAAGCGGCGTACTGAAGCACACTCACCCAGTTCTTCTCTCCGGCAAAATCAAACTCTTTCTTTTCCTCTGCCGTGGGGTTTTCACATATTCTACGAATATCTGTGAACATGTTAAATCCCAGATGGTAAGGGTTAATATTACCGGTTATGCCACGGGTCTGAACAACCGCAGTATGCGACCTCAAAAACTCTAAGTACTGTCCATCGCTAAGTCCTCCTTTCTCATGCAAGCGGGTCATGATATAGTAGTGGGTAAAGGTCGCCCATCCCTCATTCATGACTTTGCTTCCTATCTGGGGATGCAGATATTGGCCTATGCGCCGGACGATGCGGATAAGTTCCCTCTTCCAGTTAGGCATGTTGATGGCATTCTTCTCTACGAAGTAAAGAATATTTTCCTCAGGGCTTTCCGGCCAGCGAATTTCTTCGTCAGCTGGGGCGTCTTGACTTGTGGCAGCCGGCTTCAGCACTTCCCACTCCAATAACCTGTCGCGGGCCTCCTGCTCCCTCCTCTTAACTTCTTCCTCCTCAATCTCTTTCTTGGTGAGGGGCTGTGGGCGCTTCCCATAATCAATGCCCCAGTCCTTCAGAGCATGCGCCGCATCCAGCACATTCTCCACAATCTTGGGGCCGTATTGCTTTTCACATTCAGCAACATAGGCCTTGGCATATGCCAAGTAATCCAGGATGAAGCTGGCGTCCACACCATCTTTGAAGGCATAGTTGTTCTTGAAGAAGCTGTTGTGGCCATAGCCGGCATGGGCAATAACCAGCGCCTGTAGCACGCTGGTATTGGTTTCCATCAGATAATTAACACAGGGGTTGCTGTTGATAACCAGCTCATATGCGAGGCCATTCTTACCCTGGCGGTAACTCTTTTCTTCCATGGCCCGCAGGCGGCCGAAACTCCAGTGACTATACATCACCGGCAACCCAGCAGACGCATACGCGTCCAGCATCTGCTCATATGTAATGATCTCAAACTGGTTGGGGTATGTCTCCAGCCGTAGCTCATCCTCGGCAATGCGACGGATTTCTCCGTCAGCATTGATAAGCTCGTCCGCGGTCCAGTCCGCGTCTTTAAATAACAAATCCATAACTCTCTCCTTATCCTTGAACCTTACCGGCGTCCCGCTTGCGGCGGAACATGTTTTTGAACTCCTTGACCACATCTTCCTCTACAGGAGCAGAGCCCACGCGGAGATTTGGCAGGGACATCCCCGTAAACAACTCATGTAAATCATTGGCCCCAAACATGCCCACTTCCAGATAGGCAATCATCTGCATGTAGCCAGCCAATCTGGTCACCAATTCCATGACCCGGTCATCATCCAGGCTGTAATTATCCCCATCAGAAGCGTGAACAATATAGCCGTTCCAGTCACCCCCATATTCTGCTCCCCATACTTGCTCAATGAGCTCGTATCCAGAAGAGGTTACTGTCCCACCCCCTGCTCTGGTGTTGAAGAAGGTTTCCTCATTGGTGCGCACGGCATTACCCGCATAGAGAATGAACTCAGGTTTGACGGTCTTGTAACGGTTCTGGATGAGTAGATACACAAGAAACATGAAGCGTTTTGCCAAATCAATCTTCTCATCCGTCATGGAACCAGAACAGTCCATGAGGAAGAACACAACCGCCTTGACGTTGGGTTTGGGCTGTTCTTCCCGGTTGTTATATCGGAGGTCCACCTCATCAATGAAAATCAGGCGAGTTTTCTTGTCCAGGAGCTCCAATAGCCGTGCTTCTTCCTCCTCAGTGAGCCCTTCCTTTTCCTTCTTGGCCTCCAACTCATCAATTTCCTCATTGAAAGCCCCGGTGAGCATTTTCTTACGCACCATGCTTTGCTTGAGCGTGCGGACCATGTTCAGATTGGCCGGCACGCCAGACTTAGTAAAGCCAGCACGGGCGTAGAGAACGTCTTCCTGGTCTTCGGTGCGTTTGACCAGGTCAGGAAGTTCAACACCATCAAAGAGGAATTCCAGATACTCCTCAGGAGACAGATAAATCTCCATCTCCCCTTCGACATCTCCTTGGCCTGAGCCACCGTCACTTCCGCTCTTCTGCTTCCGCATGCGGTCACCCACCTTGAATTCATCATTGTTGATGATGACGGGGTCCGCGTCAGATTGATGCCATACGCGAGGCTGTCTGAGCCCCTTTGGAATTGACACGCTACGGCCTGTGACGTCAGAGATGCTACGGGTCTGAAAGTCTTCCAGCACCTTCTCTTTAATGGACTTTCGGACACGGTCCATCAACTTTTTCTTGCTGGCCCCGCCGGTTGAGCCGGAACTGCGACGATCTACAATGTAAGACATTTTCTTCTCCTTTAACGAAAGTTGTGCCACATAAGACTTATACCACGAACGCGTAGAGCTAAAAAAAGCCCACAGAAAAAGTGGGCAAACAACCACGAAGGAATAGGTGGAGAGCATTTCGGGAAGCCCTGCTCTCCGCTTGGGCTTGGTTAGCTGCCGGACCACCACAAAGAGAAAAAGGAGAGAGAAATCTCCCTGCCGTGGGCCCGGCACCTTCCCTTAGTGGTGACGGCTGGCGCGGATATAATTTTCCACGAGCAGCCGCACCTGATCCTGCGTGTAACCTGCTTCTTCCATGCGCTTGACAAACGCGTCATGTTTTTCCTGCTCTTCAGCAGAAACTTTGCTGCCGAAACTGATGACTGGCAACAGATCTTTGATGCTGGAGAACATCTTAGCCTCAATGACTTCACGGAGCTTCTCGTAGCTGGTCCACTTGACCACCTTGTCAAGAGCTCGCTGGCGCATGACGAAGTTGACCACTTCCGAGCGGAAGTCCTTGGGATTGCTGATGCCGGCTGCCTTTTCCACTTGCTCCAGCTCATGATTCAGGGCCTCACGGTCCATCATGGTGCCGGTGTCAGGGTCACGATAATCCTGATTCTGCAGCCAGTAGTCGGCAAGCTGCAGATAACGGTCAAATAAATTCTGGCCGTAATCCGCGTAGCTCTCAATGTAAGCCATCTGAAGCTCCTTACCAAGGAACTTCATATACTCCGGCCGCAGGTAATCACTCAGGAAGCCCAGGTACTTGGATTCACGATGTGGATCCAGGCTCTCCTTGCGGATCACATCTTCCAGGACCATAAACAAGTGGACAGGGTTAGCCGCCACTTCCCGTTCCGGGGTGTTGAACACCCGACTCAGCACCTTAAATGCAAAGCGTGTGCTCAGGCCTTCCATGCCTTCGTCCGGCCCCGCTGCCATTTGATACTCATAGATACTCTTGGCATCCGGGTCTTTCTCCTTGATGGCCTCACCATCATAGACCCTGATCTTGGTGCTTACCTGGCTATTTTCAGGTACAGTCACCCGGGAAAACACCGAGAACCACCCCAAGGTCTCCAAAGTCTTGGGAGCAATCGGAGCATTACGCAGCTCCGAGTTCTTGAGCATCTTCTCGTAAATCTTCACCTCTTCCGTTACCCGGAGGTTATAAGGAACCCGGATTACAAACACCCGGTCAAGGAAGGCTTCATTACGGTTGTTGTTACGGAAGCTCATCCACTCCGATTCATTGGAGTGAGCCAAGATCAGGCCATCAAACGGCAGGGCGCCAATGGCCTCCGTGCCAAGGTAGTGACGTTCCTGGGTGGCCGCCAACAACGGATGCAGAGTCTTGATGGGTGCTTTGAAGATTTCAACCATCTCTACTATACCTCGGTTGCCAATATTTAACGCGCCACTATAGCTGTAAGCGTCTGGGTCATTCTGACTGTAATGCTCCAGCTTACGGATGTCCAGCTTGCCCACCAGGCTGGAAATGTCCTGGTTGTTGTCGTCAGAAGGTTCCGTACGGGCGACGGCAATCTGTCTTACTTGACTTGGGAACATCTTACGCACACCAAAGTGTTTCAAGTCACCATCCTGCTCCAGCCTCTTTACCGCCCACGGACTCAGGGTGTATGGGTAAGCCGTCAAGGGGATACCATACTCCTCCATGACCTGTTCACGGCTTTCTTCCGGAATGAGGCCCAGAGGGCTTTCAAACACTGGGCTGTGCTCATTTTTATACGTGAGGACATAGATGGGCAACTCCTCCACCAGGCGCTTCAGACGTTCGGCCAAAGAAGATTTGGCAGAGCCCACGGGGCCAAGCAAATACAAGATTTGCTTGCTCTCTTCCAGGCCTTGAGCAGCCTGACGCAGGAATCCCACAATTTGTTCAATGACGGGTTCAATACCATAGAAATCTTTGAACGCCTCATACTTCTTCACCTTCCGGTTAAGGAAGATGCGGCTGAGCACGGGGTCACTGGCTGTGTCAATGATTTCCGGCTCGCCAATGGCCGCTAACAAGCGCTGAGTTGCCGTGGCGTAGACCAGAGGGTCTGCCTTGGCCCGTTGAAGGTAATTTTCAAAAGACAGATCTTCATGTTGCAACTTTTTCGCTGCCATAGATAAATCAAACATAACAATTCTCCTTTAAGGTGTTAAGAAATAAGACGTTAAATGCGCCTCATCTACCTTATACCATCATAACAAGTCCTCGTAACCCCCAAGCCCCGTTTCCCACAAGAAATCCTGCACGGCTGGCTTCAGGCCGTATTCTCCCTGGGTCCCAGAGTTAAGACTGTGCATGTAGAGCATTGTATCCTCAATGGGAGTGACCTTGAGGTTTTTGACTATTCTCACATATAAAGCGTCAAACTTGATATTATGCCCCACCTTCAATATGTTTGGGTCCACTAATAAGGGTGCCAGGGCGACCCAGGCCTCATTGGGATCATACCAATCCTCCGGCATGTCCTTATGCCAGAGAGTGACCACCCAGGCCTTTGTACCATCCTCCGTGCCAAACTGGGCTGTAAGAATCTTTGCCGTCTCAGCCCAGGGATCCAATGTAGAGGTTTCAATATCAAAGCTCACCACCGTCTCATTTCCCAGGGCCTCCAGCATCTCATACACCTGTTCCATGGATTGAGTGATCACCAGTTGCTGCTTGGCTTTTTCCACGGCCTGCTCCAGACTTGGTGGACGTATACCATTGGCCAGATCTTTTACCTTTCGGAGGTCCCGAAGCAGTATGGAAATATAGTCAGGGCCCCAACAGTCCCCGCTACTATTCTGGCGTATCATAAACAATATGCGCGGGTCATAGGTGGCCACAACAGGAATGCGCTCAGGCCCCCAATACATAGTGTCTCCCCGTGACCCTTTCAGACCCAGGGTGTGAAGGGCATTGGGGCCGCAGGCCAGTATGGCTTTTGGTCTGGTGTCTCTGATCAGCTGCTGAATGTAAGAAGAGCAATGCTTGACCACTTTCAGTGGCACCTTGTAGTCCTGCTGAGTGCATAGGTAAGCCGGCGTGAAAAACGCGGGCATATTCAGTGCTTCAGAAATCATATCCACAATCCGCTTTGTGCGGTCGGAACCCACCACCGTGGTGCGTCCATTCTTCTCCTCATCCATATACCGGTGAGGTAAAATGACCATGACCGGTTCTTCGCTGCGGGTTTTCTGGGTCCAGGTGCCGTTCAAGCTGGGCATGCGGCTCTTGCATGGAGCTGGGCATATCTTGCAGTAACGCTCCTGTATGGAGGCGAAATCTTCCTTTTCTCTGATATATTTAAGAACGGAAGGGGTTATTTTGGGGTTCTCGTATAGTTCGTCCAATGTTTGGTTCTTGACCGCAGTTGCCATATTTCTCGCCTCTAGCTAAAAA
>DYKH01000273.1 GCA_020722685.1 Caldithrix sp.
TGGTACAACTTTTTAAGGCCCTATCTGATGAGGCCAGAGTGCGGATCATGAACCTTATTGTCGAAACGGGTAGTCTGTGTGTTTGCGATTTACAACACATTCAGATCGCCCAGCAGGTCTCGGCCCGAATCCAAAATATTCCGGGGCTCACCAATGTGCGCATTGGCACCCAGATCACCAAACCGGAGTACCAGATTCTGGTGGATCGACCGCGGCTGGCTGATGCCGGGCTATCGACCCAGGCCGTGTCGCAGGCTGCCCGAAACCTGGTGGACGGCGCTGTTGCCACTAGCGATCAACTGGGGCGAAGGCGGCGACATGCTGCAACCCTTGACCATTGCGGTGATTGGCGGCTTGCTGTTTCGCTGTTGGTGACGCTGTTGTTGCTGCCGAGCTTGTATTTGATCTTTGAAAGGAGGTGAGCAATCTCAAAGATGAAAACTTGATAGTTTGCCAGGATTAGAATGAAACAGATGTTCGACGGACGATGTGAGTTCAACTGAAGGAGTCTGAAATGATAAGAACGTATTTGTTAACGCTGTTGTTTTTGATTTGTGGGGCAGCCATGCTATTGGCCCAGTCAAACATCAGCACGAGCTTACACTACACCCGCGCGGGTAAGAACGAGGCATATAAAGCGGAAAACGGCGGCATGCAGTTGATCACCGGCATTCCGATGGCCGACTTAGCTTGTCAGAAATGTCACTCGACAACTGAGACCTACCCGAATGGCAGTCCCATTGATGCGGCGAACTACGCGCCGAGCTGCAATGATTGCCACGATTTCGCCACCGGTAACTCGGTCACTGAAACCACCTGCTTGAATTGTCACAACCGACAGAAGTACGAACGCGACGCCTATCCCGGCGTTGACGTCCATCAGGCAAAGGGCTTGACTTGCACTTCCTGCCACTCGAAGGAAGAGATACACGGCGACGATGGGGTTGCCTAGGCCGCGCTGAAAGAGCCAGGCGCGATCAAGGTTCAATGTGAGGACTGCCACACACCGTTGCCCGCCAACACGGCGCATAGCTTGCACAGCGGCAAAGTGGACTGCGCAGCTTGCCATGCGGTTTCGGTGTTGACGTGCGCCAGTTGCCATTTTGAATCGGTGGTGGCATCGGGTAAGAACCGCGCAATCAACCAGATCAAGAATTACCGTCTGCTGGTCAAAAAAGACAACGAGGTTCGGCTCGCAGGCTTCATGACCCATACGTATGCTGGCAAAACGAACTACATCATCTCGTCGTATCACTCGCACGCCATTAAGAAAGATGCAACGACCTGTGCGGACTGTCATCAGAACATGGGCGGCTCCAATGCGGCCATCACCGAGTACAACGCCACCGGTTCCATCACGATGACAAAATGGAACGAAACCACGAAGAAAATCGCTGGACCCTCCGGCGTGGTGCCGATTCCGGCGGATTGGAAGACTTCGCTGAAGTTTGACTATGCCAGCTACAGCGGCGATCCGATGGTCTTCCCGAGTGATCCCAACGCATGGTTTTATCTGAAGTCGGAAACCGATAACAGCCACCTGTTCTATGCGGAGCCGCTCGATACGACCACTATGAAGAAGCTGGGGTTCACTATCAACCCGACGAGAGTGAACGAGCCGGATGGGTCGCAGCCGACACAGTTCAGTCTGAAGCAAAACTATCCCAACCCATTCAATCCGGGAACGAACATTCAGTTTTCAATCGTCACCAGCGAGAAGGTTGACCTCGCTATTTATGATGTTCGGGGTCAGTGGGTCCGCACGTTAGTCGATCACGAATTGCGTTCGCCCGGCGAATACACGGTCAGTTGGGATGGCACGGACAATCATGGGCAGAGAGTTGCCAGCGGCATCTACTTCACGAGAATGCAAGCCGGTACGAATGTCACAAGTCTCAAAATGTCGATGGTGAAATAGAAATCCAACCCGGACGCCCGTTTTTCCCAACACTGAATTGAGCGTGCGATCGCGATTGCCGAAGTCGTTCCGTAGCTGTGAGAGTAAACGAAGCCGGACTTGTGAACTTTGACTTAAGTCAACACACCCCATGTGCAAGTCCGGCTTCCTCATTTCGTTTTAGCCGGCATTCGACACTCGATTTCCCTGCAAACGAAATTTTGTATTTGAACGAAGGGCAAATGGAAAGCTCTCATAGGTGCTGATTTCTTACGGTCCTACTGTTTTAAGGAAATAGCATGCTCGACCCCCCAATCTAATCAAAGGGGGCGATGATGCAGCTACCCGATATGCATTGCTTACCCGATGAGGAGGCGACAAGAGATGTCACAAACCAACATTCTTGAATCCATTCGCTGTGGGATCTTTGTGGTGGATAAAAACCTCCGTATTACAGTTTTCAATAAGGGTGCGGAAACTGTTACAGGCTTGCCGGAGCAGCAAGTAGTTGGACGCAAGTGTTATGAGGTATTTGCCAATGAACATTGTCAGAGTGACTGCCAGCTCAAACGTAGTTTAATAGCCGGTGAGGTAAATGCACATTGGGAGACGGTGATACCTACTTCTGACGGCAAACAAATCAAGGTATGTGCCACCACCAGTCCAATTAAAGAAGGAAAGACGATCACGGGTGCGGTCATGTCCTTCCGAGCTATTTCAGAACTAATTGAGATGTATCACCAGATTGAAGAGGAGAAACAGAAAACAGAGGCGATTTTAAACAGTATAAATGAGGGGGTTCTGACCATTGACCATAACTGGCAAATTACCAGCTTCAATCGCCGCGCCGAGGAGATTACCGGTTTCAAAAAACAAGAAGTGCTGGGCAAACTGTGTCGAACCGTTTTCGGAATGCAAGATGCCAGCGGCAAAATTCTCTGTTCCCGCGACTGCCCTATGAAACAAGCGCTGGTAAGTGGCCATCCGGTTCCAGAGCATGAATTAGAAATCACCAATCGTTACGGGAAAAAGTTGATCCTGAGGATGAATATTTCCCTGTTAAAAGACGAGAGCGGTGAGGTAATCGGCGGAGTGGAAACCTTTCGTGACATTACCGCTATGGTAACGTTGCAGAAACAGTTAAAGGGAAGGCCTCGTTTTGAGAATATTATCGGTCGGAGTAAAAAGATGCAGCAAATTTATGACCTCATTGACGATATTGCTGACAATGATGTCACTGTTTTGATTCAAGGGGAAACCGGCACTGGCAAAGAGCTCATCGCTTCAGCCATCCATCACAACAGCCGACGCAAGAATGGGCCTTTCATCAAGATTAACTGTTCGGCACTGCCGGAGAGTTTGTTGGAGAGCGAGCTCTTCGGGCACATGAAAGGGGCATTCACCGGAGCTTATCGGGATAAACCGGGTCGATTTGAACTGGCTGACGGCGGCACCTTGTTTTTAGATGAAATTGGCGACCTCAGCCCGGCGATCCAGGTAAAATTGCTTCGGGTTTTAGAGGAACAACAGTTTGAGCGCGTAGGAGGTACAAAAACAATTAAGGTGGATGTGAGATTAATAGCCGCCACCAATAAGAATCTGAAGCAGGCCATTCGTGACGGAACCTTTCGAGAAGACCTTTATTACCGTTTAAACGTCTTGCCTATCTCTATTCCGTCTCTACGGGAACGAAAGCAGGACATCGTGCAGTTGGTGAGGTATTTTCTGCAAAAATATGGTATGCAGAAGAGGGTTAAAGTTTCCACTCAGGTCATGGAACTTTTACTGCAATATGATTGGCCCGGAAACATTAGAGAATTGGAGAATGCCGTCGAGTATGCGCTGCTTCACTGCAAGGGCGACGAGATCTTGCTACCCCATTTGCCCCCAGATATCGTGTCTTTTAGCCGGCAACGAGGTGAGGAGACCATGCAGAAACCGCTGGAGGAATCGGAAAAAGAGGCAGTCCGTCGGGCCTTGACCGAGAGTGGAGGCAATCGCTTACAAGCGGCCCGACGGCTTGGCATTAGCCGGACGACACTGTGGCGAAAAATGAAGAAGCACGCCTTGAGGTTGCAATCTTGAAACGTTTGTGTTGCAGCACTGAAACATTTCCCGACAAGGGAAAATAACTGGTCCACAGCAGTGGTTCCCGTATGTTTTTAAAATAAGCCATTTAGTAGTTGCTAAGATGGCTTTTTTTATTTCAGGAAAGAATATTGCGTGTAGTTAGCAACAGGGAGATGTAGTTTCAAAAGGTTTATGCCTAAATTAAATAACTTTGTTAAAACGGGAAAGAAAATGAGTGTTATGTTGGGCATACGATACCTGATTGAAGGAGCGTTACCAAAAGCGATCTATGAATTTCAGCAGTCAGTAAATCTAAATCCGAATTCTGTTACCGCTCATTACCTGCTGGCGGTGGGGCAATTACAAACAGAGCATTTTGAGGAAGCTGAGCGCGAATTGCACATTGCGCTGGGAATTGATCCCCAGTACCAGCGAGCCAGGATTCAATTGGTACTATGTTACATTGCACAAGAAAAATACCAACTGGCCTTGGAGTTGTTCACCAAATCCATAACCTCCAGTACATCCCTACCACAAGAGTCTTATGCTCACGAGATATTTCTCAAAATGGTCAGAACGTTACAACATAAATTGCCACAAGCTCGTTGTCCCCATGAGGTTTACAATTCGTTGGGCATCGTCTGTTTTCTAATGGGGCATAATGCGGAAGCGCAAAATCACTGGCGACAGTCCTTGGAGATTAATCCAAATCAGCTTGGTATGGTAGAGGTACTGAATCGATTTACTCCAGAAAATGGAAACTATCGATCAAAGATAATAAAATCGATTTCTCCAACAAAGGAGACTCATAACCATTTAGCGAGGAGGAAAATAAAATGAAGGCGAATAATTTTTACAATTTGCGGCTGAAATCAGCCATGGCGTTATTGAACGCCGTATTTGCGGTCGATTCTCTCAGGGAGTTTGCACTGGATATCGCAGAGAAAAGGCTTTACCGGAATTTAGTAGAGATCAATCCTGACGGTCGACCGGTAAGAAGGCAGGAGGACCGTTTCTATGTTTTACGAAACATGTTTCATTCCATAAACAAGGCCCTGGATAATAACCGGATTTCTGCTTCGGTTCGGCGCGCTTTACTGAAAATTTTAGTGGGAAATGTCATGTTGGGCGAAAAAGAACGAAGGGCGCCATTCAAGGAAAAATACAATTTTGATCCGCCAGCATTTGTGACCATAAGCCCGACGAAACGCTGCAATCTTCATTGCATCGGTTGCTATGCCAGCAGTTCATCGGCCAATGCGGAGAAACTGGATTATGACATCGTCAGCCGCATTGTCCGCGAAACCCGTGAGAACTGGGGTTCCCACTTCACGGTCATCTCCGGCGGCGAACCATTCATGTGGCGCAGCCAGGGTAAGGACATTATCGACCTGGCTGCCGAGCATCCGGACACTTTTTTCATGATGTACACCAATGGTACTCTTATTAACGAGAAAGTGGCGGCGCGCTTAGCGGAGGTTGGTAATCTGACGCCAGCAATTTCTGTAGAAGGGTTGGAAAAAGAAACCGATGCGCGCCGGGGTAAAGGTGCCTTTAAACAAATTCTGAAAGGCATGGAAAATTTGCGGAATGATGGAGTTCCTTTTGGCATCTCAGTAACGGCCACCAACAGTAATGCGGAGTTAGTGGTCAGCGATGAGTTTATCGATTTCTTCTTTAATGAACAAGGTGCGATTTACGGGTGGGTATTTCAGTATATGCCCATTGGCAGAAGCTACACCTTGGATTTAATGATTACACCGGAACAGCGCCGCTGGATGTATGAAAAGGAACAGCACCTGGTTCGTGACAAGAAAATATTTATGGCCGATTTCTGGAATAGCGGCCCGGTATCCAATGGATGCATTTCGGCAGGTCGGTCCGGTGGGTATTTTTATATCGACTGGAACGGCAACGTAAGCCCCTGCGTTTTCTTTCCCTACGGAAAACACAATATCGTGGATATTTACAAGCAAGGCGGTGATTTAAACACCATTCTGTTTTCTCCATACTTTGAATCCATTCGCCAATGGCAATACGATTACGGTTATAATCGGCCAGCTCATGAGGTAAAGAATCAAATCGTTCCCTGCCCGATCCGAGA
>DYKH01000274.1 GCA_020722685.1 Caldithrix sp.
ATCTGCGCCAAATAGCGGACATAAAAAACCCCAGCGGTGAATGGCTGGGGTTTTTTAGTTAAATGGTGGAGGCGGGGTCTACCAAATGTGCTATTTGGATGCGGGCTGTAGATCCAAAAGCAAACAAATACCGACAAATATACCGCCAAAAGCAAGCCGCTTCAGGTCAGTCAAGCATCGCCTGTGGGGTGGATTGTAACACCCCTCCACCTCGCCAAACCGGATTTAATGCCGAAGGCGAGCGCCGCATGATCCAGTGAATTTGAGTGCAGCAGCATCACGGCGCGTCTACACCGTCACCAGCACGAAGTGAACCCACGGCTGAGGTCTGAGCGAAGCTCAGGCACGATGCCGTGCTCATTGATGTCACAAGCTCAATCCGTGGTCATCATCATTAATCTCATGGGCAAGCTCAGGATTCAGGTGTTCCCGTTCTCGACGTGCCTCCCGTTCAGCCTCGCTCGCCAAACGTTCGGCCTCATCATGCTTGGATGACTCGTTTTCCCAAGCATTATATTCATGGACTTCCTGATTATATTTTTCAGCAAGTTTATTATATTTATAATTGATTATATTTTCCACTTTATCAGAGTTGACTATTCCAGCAACTTGATTAAGTAGGTCATTGATTTCAATATGTTTTTGTCTTGCCTCTTTCAATTCTTTTGATTCAAATAATTGACCAATAAGCCCTTTTTGAGAATGCAAATAAAGTTGATTATTAAGGCTTGATTCTGCGTTTTCCAGAAGTGAGTTAATACTGGAAATGCTGAAACTTATAATATCACCATTTGTCATTTCAATTTTGACTTTGTGATTATCTTTCATTTCCTGAATATCAGGTTTTTGCGGTCGCATGCGATATTCACGCACCACGGCAAGGAGTCGATCAGCCTCTTCCCTGAGCCTTAAAGCCCGTTCTGACAGCGTTTCAGGGGCACTCACAACCTCATCATCATGATGGTCGTCGTCACCCCATCCGGTGCGCGCCATGAATGCCTGCTCGGATAATTCCACAGCTTCATCATATTCAAGTTGGCGTTGAGCGGCTTCCTGTTCAGCCTCTGCTGCTGCCTCATTAATCAATACAGCAAGCTGTTCATTCAGCTCATCGATGGTTGCCTGAGCCTGCTCTGCTGCGGTTTTCGCGGCATTCCATTGTCTGGCCGCCTCGCGGTCTTGGTGGTCGGTCTGCGCGCCCCTGCGCGTCATGGCGGAGACTGCCGGGCCACGGTGAGCCTGAGCAACGCGGTCGGTGATGCCCTGCTCCTCTAGTGATCTGTGATCCACGCGAACATCATGACCAGCATCGCGGAGGGCTTCATTGACAAGGTCTGCCCAGCGTGCTCGCTCGTAGTCGGCTGCGTTCTGAATCTTCGCTCGCTGGCAGTGAATCGGATCGAGTTCAACCGCCTTCTTTCCAAGCACACCTTGAGGCGAGACATAACAGAAAGACATCATGATGTGGGCATGGAAGTTCCCGTTGTGCTTCTTTCCGTTGGGTTCCTCAATGAAAAATATATCGGGGTCACGCTCAAAGTCGCGTTTTGACAGATTTCTTGGGGCGTGCAGACAGACATCAGCGGCCACGCCATAACGATCAGCCAGCTCCTGCGCATAGCTAAATGCCAGCCGCTCACGTTGTTGGGGAGTCAGCTCCAATGGCAATGAACATTCAATCTCGCGTCCCAGTACCGCATCCCCACGCTTGTGGTGTTTCTCAATACTATTCCAGAATTCAGAGCGATTAACTGTATTATCTTTTCCTTCTGGAAAAATTAATAAAGTATTTATTATTCCTGATTTTCTAAGATAATCGTGAGTAATCCCAGTCCGATTATCGTGCATCAAAACACCAGCACGATAAGCCATGGCAGCGACAACAGAACGACCGCTGCTGCGGGCGACTGGTGACATGCTTAAATGATAAGTGGCCATCGTGGTTTCTCTTGTTTTGGCTGTTGGCTGTTTTGGTATTAGCCCTCGGCAGAGCGTACTGTAATCCCCAGCTTTGGGGGGATTACTCTAAGTGCGCCATTCCATGGATGGCAGGGTATCTCATGACTTGTGAAACTAGGATATGATACCAAAACATAAAAAGCAAACACACACAGGAGATACCCCAATGAGACAGGCCAACATACCCAAGATGACCGCCGAAATCGAAGCACTGAAAACGAAAGCTCGCCAAGCAGAAGCCCGCCTCAAGGATGCACTGGCAAGGGAGAGTGCAGCCCGGAAAAAGAAAGCAAGGGCAGCCGAGACTAGAAGAAAAGTGCTTGCTGGAGCGATTGTTTTAAAGAAGTTCATGCAAACAGAAAACCCCTGGCCTATCAAGGAGTTGAAGATTGCACTTGATTTCGAATTAACCCGATTGGATGACCGCGCATTATTCGATGATTTAATTCCATTAGAAAAAGATAATCAAAAGTAATCATTATATTTTGATTATAAAGATAATCCATTAATGTTTTCTATCGAACGCCATACATCCATAAGAAAATAAAATACCATGGAGTATGTCGCTTAACGACATATTTGCTCTTTTTGGCGTTCGACAAATGTTTTTAATCATGTTTTTCTGGTGTCACCTGTTATCAGAGGACATCAATAATGAATGCACCACAAAGAATCTGCCGCCCGAGCGAGACCATTAATGTGCTGGGGATTTCAAAATCAACGCTATGGCGAATGGTGAGAGACGGCATAATCCCGCCCCCCATCAAAATTGGACGGCAAGCCGTGGGCTGGAAGGAAGAAACATTGCTGGAGTTTATTAATTCGCGCCCTAGTGCCCGTTAATTCAATTATTCTAATTATTAAGGGGTACACACATGAGCGCGAAAAAAGCGATTAAAACGCAGGTAAACGAATTCTTAGGCATAACACGCCCGTGGGCTGGCATTACGATTCCACCCCGATATGACTTGACTGACAAGGGGGTTTACCGCGAGGAGTCACCCATTGAGGGGTGTGAACCTGTCGATGTCTTTATATGCGCGCCAATCTGGGTACAGTCGTTTGAAGTAAATGACCGTGGTCAATGGAACGCCAATCTTGAGTTCATCGACCGCATCGGCCACCTGCAAGCGCACTCAGTCGCGCTCTCGCGCCTATATGGGAGCGCCACTGCATTTGCGACTGAGTTGGGAGGGCTAGGGCTGCGGCTGGCCAGATCGGAGGTATCTAGCTTGTCCAGCTACCTATCCGACTTCACTTCGCCAGTGGCGGAGCACGAGCGAAAAAAAAGCGAAGCCGAACAAATTGTTGACAACGTCCGAGAGTTCATATTGAAGAACGAGGATCGATTCCAATCGGGTGAAACGTTCCCAGTCAGATCAAGGGCAGGTTACCGAGACAAAGCCAACGACTGGTGGGTTTTTACTAACTCCGCCATGGTGGAGGCGTCCGGTTGCCACTCCGCCGCCAAAGCAGCCCGCGTGCTGGCTAAGGCTGGGGTATTGGTAAAAAACGACAACAGAAACCAGATGAAATACCCAGTCGCAGGTGGTATGCGTCCGCTTATGTACGTTCTTGCGGGTCACATTTTAGAGTGTGACCCCCTTACACTTTTCGCCACAGTTGCCTCACCCGAAACTGAGGCAGAAAGTCAAACTGTGGCAGCCGAAACACGCACCACAAGTGCGTCTGCCCCAGTTGCCACAGTTGCCACAGTTGGGTTGCAAGACCCAGAACTGTGGCAGGAAAATGCAACTAATTATTTAGTTACAACTACCGATGGTGTTATGATCGACGAGGTTGAGCGCGACTTTGCCGAGACATGCCACCACGAAGCCTATGAAGACACCTCCCATGCCTGCGACCCTGAGGACGAACTCCGAGAGTACGCTGAGCAAGCTTTTGGCGAAGGTCTGCTTCAGCATTCGGAAAGATGGAGTTCTGGATGTAGGTTACCGGAGCGGCAGTCCGCTGATTGACGAAGAACGCAAATACATCCGTGACCGCGTGCCTGGACTAAAAAAACTGGTCAGATGCGACTACACCCGTAACCCTGACGGATGGCAGATTGACCCGGCCTTGCCTGAGCGCGCCTACCTTGTCCATCGTGGTCATCTTCTGGATTCTGTCATCTTTGACAGTGCATCTAAGGCGAGCGCATTCATGAACCTCCTTCACCATGGCGAGACCGTGGACACCGCCTACCGAGCCACAATGGTCTAGGTCAAGTTCATCATCGGCCTCGCCCTCGCCTTCTACATCCCCGCCATCCCCGCCATCGTGTGGACAATGGCCGTGGCAGGTTGGCTTGTATTACTGGCGCAATCCATGGTGGCGGCTCCCTTGTGGGCGGCAGCGCATGCCATGCCGGAGGGTGAAGGTTTTGCGGGGGAGCGCGCCAAACAGGGTTACATGCTTTTGATGAACGTGGCGATCCGTCCGATTTTGCTGGTCATTGGCTTTGTGTTGGCCATGGGGATGGTGTGGGCTTCAACATGGATGTCACAACAACTTATGGCGTCTGCGCTCTCAAGCATGGTGTCCTCTGTTGATGTGCGCCCATTTGATAGCAATGAACCCAATTGGATTAAACAATTGACTGATATGGGAGCATTGGGCAATTCCATAACAGATATTCTTTCATTGCCAAGTCTTCTTCTTTCAATTATTGCGGTATTCCTGATCACCACTGTTGTGACAATCATGCTGATTCACCGCTCTTTCGATCTCATTTATGAAACCGCCGATGATGTCATGAAATGGATCGGTGGTAGCTCAGGCCTATTGGGCGGCGAACGCGATAACACCTCCAAAGCCTTGACGATGATTTCCGGGCAATTCAATCGAATCGAAGGGCGTGTATTGAGTTCTTTGGGTCCTAAATCAACTGTACCCAAGGACACCGCAGGCAAGGGAGGAACCTCCGGTGCTGATACAACCAAAAAGGCTGCCAACACCGATGGAGTGGCGAATCAAACTCCGCCGCATAGTGATGGCGCGGGAACGGGTGGTGGTGGAGATCAAGGCAAGAAACCTGAACTATCTTCTTGATGTGTTACTCGGATGCCAACTGACTAGCAACGCGACCAATAAAGGCTGATGCAGCTTTGTCGTTGAATTCAACGCCTATACTTGCATCGACAGGTTCCAGAACTGAAAGCGAAGGAACCTTTTTGCCGTTGGAATCATGGTACAACGCGACTGCGCTTTGATAACCTTTCTTGACGGCTGGAAACTTGTTCAAAATGCCCTTGGTGTCGGTTACAAACCTTCCCACAACATACCCGACTTCACGATATTCATGTAGATTACGCTCCAGCAGATTGAGGAAGCGCGGATTGTCCACCGACAGGAGTGAGGTGATCTGCTTGGCATTGTCACCAAAATGCGCCTTCAAGGCTTGATTGATGGTTTTCAGATAGATGTGGAGTGCATCTTTACGCATACCTTCTTCGGAGGCCGTGCCGAGTGCGCCGCCCAAGTGGTAGAGGTGGTGCTGGTTGATTCCTTCCAGTTCCTCAATGCGAGCTTCAAGTTCATTGGCATAAGCCTTCCATGACGCCGTGTTTTGTTGATGAATGGCATTGTTCCTTGCTTCCCGGCTGAGATGGGCGCGCTTGGCGTAGGCTGCAAAAAGAAGTTCGTCGTTATTCATGATGATGTCCTCTTGAAAAAGCGGGATGTTTTTTCGTTTATTTTTTTAACGTGAGATCATTATAGCGGATAATGTCTTGAAAATCAAGGGGTTGAGGTTATTGGGCTTGGTGTTGTTGCTCATGAATTCATCCCGGCTCGCGAAACACGGGGTCATCGGATTTGGAATTTTCATGCACCGTCATGGATGAGAGCATCTTGCGTGCGATGGATTGCTCATATTGATCAACATGCTCACGAAGCTCGCGATATACATCACCGACTGTGCAAGTGATGCCAATAGACTCAAAGCCCTCATCCCCTCTGTCAATAGGGATGTCGCCACAAAGAATGGATTTAACCATTTCAAAGGATGACTCAATATTTGTGGCATCAACTTGATTCAAGATATCCTGAACAGTTTTTCCGTTTTTCATAAAAAAAAGGATGTCATAGAGATC
>DYKH01000275.1 GCA_020722685.1 Caldithrix sp.
TTGGGCATGTGCTCGGCGCAGGCTAGAGGTATGCGCCGAGCATAGTTTAGCGTCATCAGAGCATTGCATTATGCTCTTCCCAGTGATGCAAAAGGAACCGGCAGGTCTTACGGCTTCTTGCCTGTATGCCTTTTAGCAAGGAGGCATTCTATCAGACACTTTATGGTGTCTGTCGTGGGTATCTCTCCAGCCCTGAGCCTCCGGTAATGCCGAGGCGTGATACCCAATGCCCGCGCCGCATCCGAATGAGTCCGATAAACCCCTAAGAGTTCTTTAAATAATTTTTCCATAACGGGATCATATAGGATATTTTACCCCTTGTCAAGGCGAGGAAACCGACGAAAATAGAAGCATGGGCTTGAAAATAAGACCATGGGACGCCAGGTCCTTTTGGGAGAATATTTTTGAGGTAATTTCGGCCTTGACTGTTTCGGACGCATTGTCCTATAATGCGCCTCAGAATTTTAATTCAAAACAGCACCTAAAAAGGAGGCCACATGCTAGACAAAAAAAAGGAAAATAAGGAAAACCCGTTGTGTCTTAGGCCTGGATGCGGAAAGCCCGCTCATATCCGTGGACTTTGCCGGTGCTGCTACGGTTCGGCGCTGTTGCTGGTCAAGAAAGGGGTGACGACGTGGGAGGACCTGGAATCCAAAGGGAAGGCCAACCGACGATTCAAGAATCGCGTGGGAGCGGCGCATGAATGGCTCCTGAGCTGATCAGCACCACGCAGGCGCTTGCTCCGTTCTCCGGCTACAGCTCGGGGAGCGGGGCTGGAGTTCGTCCTGGTGTTCTGCTCAAGGCAATGGAGCGGGGCACCTTCGTGCATAAGGTGTGCGCTTCTATTGCGTCCGGTGCTTTCATCATCGAGCCAATTCCCGATGATTACAAGGGTTACATCACCAGCTATAGAAGCTGGTTTGAATTGATGGTTGATCGTGTAATCTTCGTGGAGAAGGAATTTGTGGCGCATAATTTTGGCTATGTCAGCCACCCGGATCTTGGGGTCTTTCTGAAGACAGGTGAAAGGGCTCTGATAGACCTCAAAACCCCGCTGGCAAAGCGGAAAGTGTGGGCAGCGCAACTTGCCTCTTACAAGTATGTCACCGAGGCAACGCTAAATTTCCGGTGGGACAAGATTGGGAGTTTGCAATTAGATCCGGATGGCAAGATGGCGAAGATGGTCTGGTACAATGAGAGTCCAAAAGATTTTAATGCCTTTTTGGCGTGTCTCACGGCGACGCGCTATTTTCTGTGGTGAGTCAGAATGTGTAGATTTGCAGAGATGTCATGCCCCAGTTGCGGTGCTGCGGGATACAAAATTGATGAAGAGTTATTAAATGCCGAATGGGACAATAACGCTTCTTGGAATGTGGCTTATATCTACGAGTGCCCCGATTGCCTTGAGGTCTTTGACTATAACGGACCACTGTACGAAAACCCTAGTCCGATAGACGAGTTGTTGTTCAAATATGAATAAAAAACAGGAGAACTGACATGCAATTCCCAGGAGTAGACAGCACTGAAGTAGTGGTTCGGAGTCCGCTGGATCTGGATGATATCCGGTCCAAGCTGGAAGAGTACCGGGAAGCCATTGAAGAGATGGCGACTCAGGCGTCCTTGATTGTGGTGGTGGACGACGCATCGGCAAAGCAAGCGGTGAGCATGGCTTCTGCCGTCAAACAGTTGGGCAAGAAGATCGAGACCGCGCGAAAGGAGGCAATCGAAGAACCGCAGGGCTTTATCAAGACCGTGAACGGGATGGCGAAGAGCTTCACCGGCGCCCTGGAGGAAATCGAAAAGGGCTTGAAGCGCAGGATTGCCGATTATCAATACAGGCTGGAGTTGGAACGCCGAGAGGCGGAACGCATCGCCAGGGAAGAAGCGGCAAGGCTCCAAAGATCCCTGGATGCCGAGGCAAAGGAAAAAGGGGTGGAGCCTGTGAAGGTGGTTGCCCCGGTCATGCCCAAGCCCCAGACTGTCACAAGATCCGAGGATGGCGCAACTGCCTACATACGCAAAGAATGGAAGTGCGCGGTGGTTGACCCTGGTGCCGTCCCGAGGGAGTTCTGCTCGCCCGATGACAGGAAGCTGAGGGAAGCGGTCAGAGCTGGGATGCGTGATATCCCGGGGTGCAGAATTTATGAGGAAGCAGTTGCGGCGATAAGATGAGGAGGATGGAGCAATGACAGAACTTTACGTCAAGCCTTGCCCATTTTGCGGTGCGGATGAGACAATTGCGGTCCCCGGACCGATAAGCAATGATTGTGCTTGGAAAGGTATCCGCGTAGGATGCTCTTACTGCGGTGCATACGGAGGCCCTTCCGATACGTGGAAGGGTGCCGTGGACGAATGGAACTCCAGGGCAATAGCTGATCCTGGGGTGCTTGGCAACGAAAAGGAGGGATGACCATGGCAACGCAAGCAAGACCAACATGCAATTGTAAGGAATTGCGCTACATCAACAAACATGGCGAAACGGTGTTCGTGGCGCCGACCAAATACCACGACTGCGAATATGTGGCGCAGCGAAACTCTGTGGTCACCAGAGCCGAGAGGGAAACGAAGCTGATCCTTGACCAACTCGAAGCAGAGGGGAAGACGCGGCCGTGGAATGAGGTGTTTCTGGAGACGGTAGACCGCATGGTGCGGGATACGTTCGGGGAAAAGAAGGTGGAATAATAAAGCGATCCACAAAAAATATAAGGAGGTCATAAATGGCTGAAGAGCGAGGAGTAATCAAGTACAAAGCAAATGATGGGAGCGATATCAAGCTCACCTTCGACACGATCAGGAGATACCTCGTGAGCGGACACCCGGAGTATGTGAGCGATCAGGAGCTGATGTATTTCGGCGGGATCTGCAAGGCGAGAGGTCTCAACCCGTTTGCGAAAGATGCGTATCTCATCAAGTACACGCAGAACGACCCGGCGGCAATTATCACTTCCATAGACTACTTCCGGGCGAGGGCCAAGTCCCAAACGGATTGCCAGGGCTGGAAAGCCGGAATCATCGTAAAGACCGCTTCAGGGGATATCCGTAGGTCCAACGGGCTAATCCTTGAAGGGGAAACCCTTGTCGGCGGGTGGTTCTCGGCGCAACCTCGGGGATGGCATGAGCCCTTCGAGCTCGAAGTGAACCTGAAACCCTACATCAAGATGACAAAGGACGGCTACCCCACAAAGTTCTGGTCGGAGGAGAATCAGCCCACGATGATCCGGAAAGTGGCTGAGAGTCAAGGACTCCGTGAGGTCTGGCCCGCTGAGTTCGCCAAGTTGTACGTGCCTGAAGAGGTGGATTCGGGGCTCGTTATGGAAACGAGCTTTTCAGTTCCAGTGGCGCCTGAAGGTGAATCCTCTGGATCACCTGCAAATACAGGCCCAGATGTTCGGGTCAGGGCTTTCGACAATGCGACGCAGGACCTTCCGCAAGACGCATTGGCGACTTATCTTGACCTGTGTGCCTCTCACTTTGGCAAGGGGCTCGATGGATTCAAGGTCAAGGTCATGAAGCAAAATGAGATCGATGGATTTAAAAAGGCATTTATGACCTGGTATGGCACCCAAGCAAAAAAGGTACAGGCACCTTCGCAGCAGGAGGAGATGCCCGAGGTTCAGAAACCCGATGTGGTCGCAACAACTACCCCAAAAGCCATGAATCAGGACCAGTTTCTGGCTACCGTATCCGAGATCATCGCATCCGTCCCCAAGGGCAAGGGCAAAGCCGAAGCCCTACAGCTCATGAAGGAGATGAAGATCGGCAAACTTGAGGACGTGGGGCAGGAGAGCTTTCAATCCTTCATTGACGAACTGGTAATGCGGGTAAAAGAACGATGAGCGTTAAGATTGATGACGTCCTGTGGGCTTCGCTCAGAACTGAGATTATGTCGAAGCGGAGCAAGGCGAAACTGGACACCTTGAGAAAACTGGTTTTGGAGATCGAGCGGAGCAATTTATATGAAAAAAAAGAGCCCTTTGGCAGAAGAATATGGCGCCGCATTATGGGGCATCGCATTTTTCACCTGCACAAAGTGGAAATGCCTGATGCCTGTACGGGACTGCCTGTTGAGGCAAAAGAGAGCGAAAATGTGGGCCAAGATAAGCTGGAAAAACAGGAACAACTTTAATGCACCAGCTATCTTCGACGCAACGACAAGGCTGAAAACCTGTCTCGACTGCGCGCAGGGAAGGAAGAATCGTGCCGGAGCAAAAAAACGTAAAGCAAATCCTGAGCGAGTGGCTACTGAATAACGGCTACGACGGACTTGCCAATACATTTCGGGGATGTGGTTGCGCTGTCAAAAAAAGTTTCATGCCATTCAACCACTGCTGCGAATCGGATTGTGTGGCCGCCTACGATAATAGCAATGAATATTTTTTGATGGTTCCAGGAAAACGCCCGAAGTGATTCTACTCTTAACCATCATCGTGCTTGTGCCTTTGGCGAGACTGCCGCAAATCAATAATAGCTTCGATCTGCCAAAGTTGCTCCTGCTTTCCATTGGAGTCGCTGCCTGGTTCGTGTGGAGAGCGAAATGACAGGCTGGATCATCGCCATTGCTATTATCAATGTTGCAAGCCTGTTCTATGGTACCAATGTCCACTACGCCAGGTATGGATGCGTCCTGAATCTGTCCTGTCTTGGTATGATGTGGGCATGTTCAAAGGAGTTTCAAACAGAGAAGCGCGGGTTCATTCTCCTTTGGGTTGTCAGCTTGACCGGGCTCTTGGAGGCAGTCGAGGTCTTCGCAGGGCAATACGGTATGAGCGTGCTCTTCGGGAAAACCACCACGGCTGCCGCAGGGATAGGCAGCATAGGAAACTCCAACTACGCAGGAGCTTATCTGATTTTCCCTGTGCTTACCTCTCTTGGTCTGGTAGCCAATTACAGGGGAATGAGAAGGTGGGTTGCTGCCCTGGTGCATCTGGTCTGTCTTGTGGCCCTCTACGTTACAAGGGCGCGTGGCGCATGGGCGGCAGTCCTTGTCGGGTATTTCGTGTCGTTGTGGCTTTACGGCATTCCCAAGAAATTGCTGGTCGTGTTTGTGGCGGTGGTCTTGTTGCTCGGTGCGAGTGCTTCAGTCTTTGCGCCGAGGGCAAGCCGAAACTGGACAGACCTTGCAACCCTATCCGAACGATGGAAATACTGGCAAGCTGCCGGATGGCTCTGGTGGCACTGTGCTCCAATTCAGGGCCTCGGGTTATGGTCCTACAGAAGCGAGGTATACGAGGCCCAACGCTCCTTGGGCGAAAGGGAATCCGGATACTGGGAGGGGTATCTCGCGCCCAAGCCAAGGAGCGTCCACAACGAATACTTGGAGATACTTGTAGAGGGTGGTATCCTGGCGGCAGGAGTCCTTGGGATCTTTTTCTTTAAGGTCCTTTCAGGGTCCTATTGCCAAGCAAAGACAATGCCGTGGTCTCCGTTTTGGGCGGCGGAAATAGCGGTCCTGGTAAACGCCCTTGTGTTCTTCCCATTCCGGGTCCCTGCGAGCGCAATGATGACGGCGGTCTGTCTGGGAGCATTGATTGGGCAGATGAAGGATTCGAAAGGAGCAGCAACGACATGAAACGCATTCTTCTTATGGCGCTCTCCCTGGTTATTATCTGGTCGGTCTTGGTGAACCGGATTGTCTCTGAGTATTATGTGAAGCAGGGCTTTTCGGCAAGGAATCCCCAAATCAGGGCAGAGATGTTTGCTCGTGCATGTCAATGGAATCCCCTATCAAGTCTATGCAAAATCCAGCTCGCAATTGCCCAGGACACCATTGGGCTGACATCTCATGCGTACACCACGCTATCCAGCCTCATTGTGGATCAGGATGGCGACGTGACACAATGGGCTATTTATTATCTGGCTGGTGTATTGAGCATGAAATTAGGCATGGAAGAAAACGCGGTCGATCTTTGGAAAACGGGGCTGCTGTATTGGCCCAAGAATCCAGAACTGAAAGGGGCATTAAGCAAAACAAAGTGGAGACCATAATGTCGATTGGGTTAGTGATTATTTGGTTGGCGATT
>DYKH01000276.1 GCA_020722685.1 Caldithrix sp.
CTATACAGATTTCTCGCTCCGCTCGAAATGACAACGGACCTGAACTGTTACGAAATGTTAAATGTTAGAGGAGACGCAGTAGTGGGTGCATTCAAAGTGGCTCTGAGCTTGAGGAATTGGCAAAACCGCTTTCTGCCCGCCGCTGAAAGAGGCGAAGATGTCCATTGCATGGCTCTTGTGGATACCAGTGCGGCAGAGCTGGCCTTGCCCACTGAGATCATTGAGCGACTGAAACTTGAGGAATTGACCTCTGTTCGGGTTTATACCGCTGATGGTGGCGAGCACCTTTACCGGGTTTTTGGCATAATCGAGGCAGAAGTGCAAGGCCGTAAATGTCACATCAGAGCGATCGAGCTCCCCCGCGGGGCCGAGCCGCTTCTGGGCGCCGTACCGTTGGAAGAGATGGATTGGCATGTATCGCCGTTGGAGAAAAAACTGGTGCCCAATCCAAGATCGCCGGAGCATCCGCTCCTTCCTTTGGTTTGATGTCATTACGGAAGAGGACCGAGTCCCAGTACGATTTGATAATGTGTCTCCATTCAAAGGGGCGGAGCGACCATTTTAATCGAAAAGTCATCGAAAGGAGGTCTACGATGGCAGAAAGACTAACTCTTGCTTTTGCCGGCATTATGACGGGGACCATGCTTTTTGCATTGACTTCCTTTGCAAACCCTGCCGAGTTTTTTCAGCATCCAAACCGCTCCATCGAGACTTTTGGCGGTAAAGAGGTTGCTATCATACCGCTTTTTCACGGCACTCTCATGTTCCAGTTCGAAAGTTACACCGTTTACGTCGATCCGGTTTCGCCGGAGAGATTCGACGGCTTTCCCAAAGCTGACTTGATTCTCGTAACGCATCAGCACGGCGACCACCTTAACGCGGAGACCATTGCCAAGCTGAGCTCGGAATCCACCGTGGTCATCGCCAATGGCAAAAGCGCGGAAAAACTAACTTCCGCCAAAGTCATGGCCAACGGAGACACAACGACGGTTGGCCCGCTTACTGTCAAAGCCGTGCCTGCTTACAATCTGGTGCGCGAAAGAGAACCGGGGGTCAAGTATCACCCCAAAGGCGAAGGCAATGGTTATGTCATCTCTTTCGGTAACGGAAGAATCTATATAGCCGGCGACACGGAAGCCGTCCCCGAAATGGCCGCCTTGAAGAACATCGATATCGCTTTCTTACCAGTTAACTTGCCTTATACCATGACACCTGAGGACTTGAAAAACGCTGTAGACATGTTCAAGCCCAAGATCGTCTATCCCTACCATCAAGGCCAGACGGATATGCAGGCGGTTGCTCGCTTGCTGGAAGAAGTCAAGGGTGTCAAGGCAAGGATTCTCTCACTTCCCTAAAACTGTTGTCCTAATATAGGAGATAGACGATGCCTATTACCCGGAGAGATTTCATCAAAGGGGTAGTGGGGGCATCCGCTGCAATCAGCATCACTGGCGATCTTGTCGCCCAGGAGAAAACCACGCCCTTTGATGCCAAAGGACTTCCTACCCGGATACTGGGAAAAACCGGTGAACGAGTTCCCATTATGGCCATCGGCACCGGCAGCAGATTTTGTGCGGTAAAGGACGAGGACAAGGCTTCAGAGATATTGACCTACGCTCTCGATAACGGATTGTACTATTGGGATACGGCCCATGATTATGCCTATGGGGATGTGATCAGCGAGGTGCGATTGGGGAAAATTCTCAAGGATCGTCGCCAGGAGGTCTTCCTTTCCACGAAGGTGGGAGCTCGCGACCCGGATGAGGCCAAACGCCACATCGAAGAGAGCCTGCGACGATTACAAACCGATCATCTGGACATCCTGAAGGTGCATCTCATCCGCTCGCTGGATGACGTGGAAGTCATCGGCAAAAAGGGCGGTCTGGTCGATATCCTGTATCGGCTGCGCGAGGAAGGCGTGGCGCGCCACATCGGCTTTACCGGCCATCTATCCGCCGCAGCGATGAAAGCGGCCGCCGAGCGTTATGATTTCGAAACCATGCTGATCGCCTTGAATCACTATTCCAAGGGTCAGGAAAAATTCGAGGAGCATGCCGTACCCTATGCTGCCCGAAAAGGTATGGGGGTAATTGTGATGAAGGCGATCCGTCCGCGCGAAACGGTCAAGAGCATTCAAGCCAAAGACCTCATCCGCTACGCGTTGTCTCTGGAACATGTCAATGCTGCGGTGATTGGGACCGACAGCATAGAGGTTTTGAAGCAAAACATTGAGTTGATCAAAACTTTTCAGCCCATGACCGAGCAGGAAATGATCCACATACGCACTGCGCTGGCGCCCTTTTATCGCCACCCAAAACTCGAATGGATGCATGAGCGATATCGAGATGGCTACTGGGTGTAGCTTTCCAATCCCTGTGATCGAGTGATGCCATACCATCGTCCTTTTAGGTAGCAAGATGCACGTCGCAAGCCGGATGTTTTTGGCTCCGCTTTCAAGCGTCCAGCGCCAGCGTGACACTGGGCAATGGTGACGTTTGTGAGGATGGTTACTTTTCCTGCAAAAAAGCCCTGTCATGCGGGCATTCTTGCAGGGAGAGCGCAGGAGCGGCCCATTACAACCGGCTCGCTGTATCGTAAAGATTCCCGAATGACGTGCTCTGTCCATGCACACCAAGCCGTCATACCGGCTGAGCACGAGCAAGAGCACGAGCAAGAGTAAGAGTAAGAGCAAGAGTAGGAGTACGATTAGGATTAGGAGTACGATTCCTCTTGGCATTCCTGTTTTAGGTTTGTGGAGGGTGTTGAAAAGGTTCGTCCAGAATGATTATTACGATGGGAGAACTCCAATGAATGAGGGCAAGAACAAACCAACCAGAAGGCAATTTCTCGGGGTGACAAGCTTGGGGATGGCGGCCATGCCGCTTCTACTTGGTTGTGAGAAAAAGCAGCAGACTTTACAGCGAATCCAGAATCGCAAGCCACGCAACATCATCTTCATCCTGAGCGATGACCATCGCTATGATTTCCTGGGGTTCATGGGGAAGCTACCGTTCCTGCAAACTCCGAACATGGATCGCCTCGCCCATGAAGGCGCGCATTTGCAAAACGCCTTTGTCAGCACCGCGCTTTGTTCACCCAGCCGGGCTTCGATTCTGACCGGCCAGTACGCTCATCGACATGGCGTGGTGGACAATAGCACCGCAATCCCCGAAGGCACCATCTTCTTCCCGCAATATTTGCAAGCTATCGGTTATCAAACCGCGTTCATGGGTAAGTGGCACATGGGTCACGAGACGGATGAGCCGCGACCGGGATTCAATCGTTGGGTGAGTTTTCGCGGACAAGGGGTCTATTACGATCCCACCTTCAACATTGACGGCAAGCAGGTCAAGCGCGAGGGGTATATCACCGACCTGCTGACCGACTATGCTATCGATTGGCTGAAGGAACAGGAAAGTAAGCCGTTCTTCCTTTATCTGTCCCATAAGGCTGTGCATGCTATGTTCGAACCGGCCAAGCGACATTTGGGTAAGTATGATGGCGTTCAATTGCCTTACCCAAAAACCATGGCGAACACGGAGGAGAACTATCGGGACAAACCTGCTTGGGTCAAAGCTCAGCGCAATAGTTGGCACGGGGTGGATTTCATGTATCACGGCCAGATGGATTTTGATACTTTTTATCGCCGCTATTGTGAGACTTTGTTGGCACTCGATGATAGCATCGGTCGCATTCTAACGCACTTGCAGGAGAACGGATTGGCCGAGTCCACCCTGGTTTTCTACATGGGCGACAACGGCTTTTCCTTTGGCGAGCACGGCTTGATCGACAAACGCCACATGTATGAGGAATCCATGCGCGTGCCGCTGTTGGCCTATTGCCCGGAGTTCATCAAACCGCAAACTAAAGTGAAGCAGATGGTGCAGAACATCGACATTGCCCCAACGATCTTGGAAGCAGCCGGCTTGCAAGCCCCTTCTCAAATGGACGGCAAATCCTTTTTGCCTTTGCTGGAGGGCCAAGAGATTCCTTGGCGCGACGCCGTTCTGTACGAATACTATTGGGAACGCAATTTCCCTCACACTCCAACCGTTCACGGCTTGCGCACCGACCGGTACAAGTACATGCACTACCACGGCATTTGGGACATTGATGAGCTCTACGATTTGCAGAACGATCCTGAGGAGACCACCAATCTCATTGAGAGTCCAGAGCATCAGGATCTGGTGAAACAGCTCAATAAGCGCATGTTTGACATGCTGGAGGCTACGAACGGAATGGTCATTCCTTTGCGGCGGGACGTGGGGAAACCGCAAAACTTGCGGAAGCCGCACAAATAAGGGAGCAGCGGTCAGCGGACAGCGATCAGCGGTCAGTAGTCAGCAGCTGGCGGGTCGAAGCAGTGGTCGGCCTTCATGCGTTTTTTGACCATGTCGGTGAGTGTCACAAACTCAAATCCTCTCCTCTTGCATTCTTTGATGACCTCAGGTAGGGCTTCCACCAATTGGCCGGCGTCCCAGCCAATTTCTGTTTTGTGGCCGTCATGAAGCAGCAGGATGCTGCCGTTCTTGAGCTTTTTGGTAGTGCGCCGAATAATCGCAACTGTTCCAGGTCGCTTATGGTCCCGGACGCCGTAGGTCCAGGCAACGGGTACGCAGCCTTCCGCGACAACGCCGCTGTTCAGCCAGGGACTACGCCAGCCGTATGGAGCGCGAAAGAACTTGGGGCGGAAGCCCACAAGCCGTTCCAGCAAGTCAGAGGTCGTGCGTATTTCCTGGCGGATCGCTGTCGGCGATTTCAAGACCATTGCCTGATGGCTATAGCCGTGGTTTCCTATCTCATGGCCTTCCTGCGACATCCTCTGCACCACGCTTCCGGCTTGCTCGGCGTTCCGTCCCACCACAAAGAAGGTGGCTTTGATTCCTTGTTCCTTTAGGATGTCCAAGATTTTCGATGTGTGGGGTTCGTTCGGCCCGTCATCGAAAGTCAGGGCAATGGCCGGCACATCGGTCGGTCCACGCCGGATGATTCGGCCAAAGGGAGGGGCTGCGCAGTCAAAAATGCCATGGAGCAGCACGCCCTCGATGATCAGGACGGCGGCAATCCAAATGAGACTCCAAGCCGTTGGGCGCAATCTTAGTGTAGCCGCAATCAGACTACCGGCAGCCACACCGATTCCGATTGAAAACGCGGACACAACTGCGAGGATTCTGAATACCATTCCTACTTTTGATGATGATCCTTTTTTCATCGCAAGAAATCCAGACTATTGATGGCAGGGGACTTGTGTCACAATTCTCCGTGTGCTCGAATGAAAGATCCACCCTCGGCCAATTTATGTTCTCCAAGTCCTGGAAGCAATCCTTTTTTAGGAAATGTCGTGTGCACCTGCGAGAAGTGTCGATGAAGTGATTTTTCGTTTAGGAGTTTTTGTTTTTTTCTCTAAATTGAAACGGAATCATAGATGGATCGCTTTGAAATCCGTTTTTTCGCTCTTCCTCATACGGTGTCCACATCGCTATGGCAACTCTTATCCGAAGGAGGCTCTATGGAAATGAAGAAACTGCTGTTGCTGGTCCTGCTGGTCGCTATCCTCATAGTCTCAGTTCTACTTCAAACAAATGCGGTCGCCGCTGCGGACAGCCAGAGCGAGGATCAACGCCTGCAATGGTTCCGCGATGCCAAGTTCGGCATGTTCATCCATTGGGGTGTGTATTCCATGCTGGGGCGGCATGAGTGGGTGCGCCAGTTGTGTCACATCCCATTGGCGGAATATCAGTATTATGTGGACAATTTCAATCCGGTTCAGTTCAATCCGGATCAATGGGTGGACATTGCCAAGTCCGGCGGCGTCAAATACATTGTGATCACTTCCAAACATCACGATGGCTTTTGTATATGGGACAGCAAATACACCGATTATGACATCATGCATAGCAAGTACGGCAAGGATGCGTTGGGCATGTTGGTCAAGTCGGCCAAGAAAAAAGGCATGCCGCTGGGATTCTACCATTCCATCATGGACTGGCATCATCCGGATTATTTGCCGCGCCG
>DYKH01000277.1 GCA_020722685.1 Caldithrix sp.
GGCGCGCTTCGCCGATGAAGGATTGGATGGGGGAGAAGGTGAAGATGAGCAGGGCGTCGGTCATAGCGTCACCCCTTCATGGATTGGAAAGGTCTTGATGAAGTCCTGGATGACTTCAAAATCTGGCGGCGGGGGGGCAGTCCATTTTCGCTCCTGAAGTTTCAGTTGTGTCTTGTCAGACAGGAAACGTGATTTGAACAGAGTCAGGACGCCCACATAATGGCCGTTAGACAGCCTGGTAAGGCGCATGTGGAGCGGGGAGCCGCGCCGGTCGCCTTCCTCGTGAACGATCACATCTGCTGGACCGCCCTGCGAGTAGCGGAACGGAATGGGCAGTCCAAAAACCGGTCGTCTCAACTGTGGCCCCTTTCCGCCGCGCTCGAACCATCGCAAAACCGCATCATGGTCGCTCTTGCCAATGCCTTTTGGGTGGAGATGGGTGCGAAAATCGCGGAATCGATTTCCCAAGCCGTCCAGCGCCGCCCGGTAATCCTGCCAGCCTTGGGGGTTATCGGCAACGATGAAGATTTCGCAAAAGTCCGGGTGCAGGATATCGAACTCTGCCTGTTCGTCATTGGAAAATGCGCGCCACTCTCCGCCCGCTTGTTCAAGGCAAGCGGAAATGCCGGAGTGGAGATAGGCTTGCAGATTTTCTATGGAAGCCGCGATTCTGAAAGGAATAGCCGCACTGCCGCTGGTTGCCTGGAATGACCCGGCGCCGCGATTTGCGCGCGCCCCTACTGCTCCCAGGTTGGCAAGCAGCCAGAATGCAATTTCGCCTTTTTTCAGGACATCTTCGTCCAGTTTGGCGTTCAAAGTGAATTCAAAGCGGGAGCCTGGCTCGATATATTGTCGGGGAGGCTGAAAACGACGCGTGCCGGGTTTCCCGGTGGAGGACATGGACCAAAGCAAGTAATCCTTGCCGGTGGGGCGGAAATCTCCTTGCCGGGTAGGGATGGCGCGGTCTTTTTCGTAGGGCTTCTGCTGTTGCTCCATGACTCGCAACCGCGTGACAAGCGCCCCGCCGGCTTCCGCTTTACCAAACAGTTCGCTTTCCGCTTCATGCAGGGAAGCCAGAGCCGGAGAGACTGCGCCGCCCAACAGGGCGCGATACCAGTAGCGCATGGCGCCGCGCAGGGATGGGGCGCGCAGTTCGGGCTTCCCACGCGCTTCTGCGCCGCCCAGAAAAAGCGGAGTCAGCACTTCACATTCGAAAGTATGTTGGAGCATTTAACCTCCCGATTCATCTTTATATTTCAACCAGCGCTTGACCAATCGACGCGTCAAAAAAACAGCATCAACAAGAAGACGGGCATGGGGAGACAGAGTTCGATACACTCTTTCGCCGTTCTCTCGCACTCTATAGCGGACATGATCAGGATAATTGTTGCCCATTAGCGCAGGCTCTGCGCTTAGTATTCGAAAGACATCTTTCAATTCGGGTTTGTTATTTTCGCTTTCTTCAATGCAGAACGGTTGAAGAAGTTTTTCCAAATGGTGGTGATGCGGGAATGTACCGGTGCTCATTTGGAGAGCAACTTTTATCCACTTCTCCAAAGACTGGTGTAAGAGATAACAAATTTCGTTAAGCGGCTCGTGCGGGTTTCTGCGTAAGCAACCAAGGGCGCAAAATAAATCTTCTTCGGCTTGGTCGAGCAAATCCTGAGCGACTTTTCTGGTCACATAAGTATCTTCCGACGTGTCTTCTGTTGGTATGGTTATTGAGTAAGTTCGTAATTGAGGCATGGAAGAGACCCGTTCCTGCTCAATCATTTCTCCCGATGCAACCCTCGCGAGATTGCCAGCACCGCCGTAATGACCGTGGCGGGCATGTTGGCGGCGGCCACGCGTTCGTACTGGTTCAGGGTGTTGGGTACGGAAACGCGGAATTCGCGCGGGTCGGCGGTGGTGTACAGCACGAACGCCGCCATTTCGGGATCGGGTTTTTCACGCGCGAGGAAACCGCGGAAGCGGTCTTCTTCTTCCAGGTTGTTGACCGGCACAACCGTCAGCCCGCGCGTACAGGCTTTGTTCAGTTCCAGGTATTCCTGGACGTTGTGCAGGCCGCTCAGTTCGAGCCGCTTGCGGATCAGGGGCGTATCAGGGTGGCCTTTGGGCAGGCGCACGGTCAGGTTGGCTGGGTCGAGTTGGTAGAGTTCGTTTTCGAGCGTGACTCGGATCTTTTCACGGATGACCCCATCGAGATCCTTGTAGGTTTTCCATCCAAAGAAGGCGGCAATCGCTGAAATCACAAGCGCCATTCCCCATAGTAATGCCAATTTTTGATCCATCTTCCACTCGATGTCGCGCAGCGTAAAGAACTGTTCGTTTTCCAGTTTGTCCACGCGCCGGGAGAGGTCATCCACCTGGGATTGCAAATCTGCGGGAGTCTGGGTTGGGGGCAGATCAGATAATAGTTGAGGAGAGTATGCGGCGAGCGTCACCTGCCAGCCGAAAACGACTCCCACTAATATCAAAGCAGAAACGGCGAGGCCGGCAAGCAAGCCGGAGATGAATCCGCTTCCCTTGTTCATTCCCCCTCCTCACTTTTTTCATGGAAATGGCGCATGATGACCTCCTGCCATGCAACACCCCCATTCTCGCGACACCTGAAAATGGGCGGCTGGAGCGAAACGATTGTTCGTATTGTATATCAAGAACGAGGAAAATACAATCGTTCTTTACCGCCAGTTTTGCGCGATTTCGTTGAAGAGCTCACCACGTCCCCGGTATTTCCATTCGATCCAGGCGAAAAGTGCGCTGGCCGCGGCGGTTGTGGCAGTAGGCAATAACGTATTGATGCTCGCCGCGCGTTTCGATGGAGAGAGGCGTGATGCGCCTTTGCTCGGCGGGGCAGCCCGGCGCGCGATATAGGATGTCGAGCGCTTGTTGTAGTTGCAGGTAATTGTTCAGCGCGTCGATTTTGGGAACGGTTTTCCCCACCGGCTGGAGCGGGGTGTGGCTTTGGAAATGCGTGCGCTTTTTCGGGACCTCTTGCGGTTCTTCATGGAAGGTTGTATACACGCCGCGGCGTTCGAACATTTTCAAGAGACTCGCGGATTCTTCGAAGGAGACCAGCGCGTGGCGCGGGGAGAGGAACTGCTCGATGTGCTTCCGCAGGTTGGGCTGGCGGCGGAGTTCTTTGAGGGCGCGGGCATCCGAGAACTCGATCACAAAGCCCTGCACGACTTTGACAGACGGTTGACGCAGGATTGTTGCCCGCGCAGGTTGGGGGAGTTCGCCTCCCAGTCCGCGTTCGAGCAGGGCGATCAATATTTGCGGATCGCCTTCGGAGAAATGGAGCGCCCGTTTTGTGAGCGGATAAACGCCCGGCGAAGCGGGGCGTAACAGTGTTTCCAAATCCCATAGAAGATCAATATGCTGGGGGAGAGAAACATTGACGTTCTCTGAAATTCTTTGGCGCATTCTGCCAGGATTCCATGAGACGAAAGGTTTGATCTTCGGAGGATTTATTCAACCAGCGACGAGCGAAACCTGTGACGCGCAGGCGGCCTTCTTCTGCGGAACTGCCAAGCGTGTATTCGTCAATCAGGCCCGCTTGTTTGCAGATCGCCAGCCAGAAGACAAGACGCGGTTTGAGTGCGGCCTTTTGCCTGCGGAACTCGCGCCAAATGGATTGGCGCGGGATGCCGCGTCGAATGGCATTTAGCAAGGTGAAGATGATGTACAATGCAGGCAATGTGACAGGCGGCTCGTTCATGAGTTCGATTTCCTTTTTGGATTGTATGCGCGTTGCGCCAAACCGGCAAACGGCGCCTGCCGCGAAATCGAGCGCACAGAAGCGATTACCCTTCGCAAATCGAGTTTTTGGGAGAACAGATGAGTTTAGGCGCGTTCCACCGCGATTCAGCGAGGGAGATTCCAACCATAGGATGGAGGTTTGGCATAAATTTTCGTTTCGTTCCTCGACGGTTCGCAAGGTTGGTACAAGCGAGAGGAAAAGTGTGATAGAATGCGCTTGGTTGCGATTCAGCGAGATAAAAAATTGACTGTCTGAATCCCCATGCCTCTATTGAGAGGATTGAAACCCGTTGCTGACGCAAGATCCACTGCCGAAAAGGCCAGGGTCTGAATCCCCATGCCTCTATTGAGAGGATTGAAACGCAAATACCAGCGCGATAGCCGACCCGGTCAGAACGAGCGTCTGAATCCCCATGCCTCTATTGAGAGGATTGAAACTTTTCTGACCATGAAGGATCAAGTGCGAGCCGGCGGCGGTCTGAATCCCCATGCCTCTATTGAGAGGATTGAAACTCAGTTCCTCCACTTTGTGCGTTTGTACCGGTGTAGAGTCTGAATCCCCATGCCTCTATTGAGAGGATTGAAACAAACTTCTATTAAACCATAGACACCACCTTATTCGAAGTCTGAATCCCCATGCCTCTATTGAGAGGATTGAAACTCTAGGTATATAAACCAATCTTCATGATAGAGTCCTTCAGTCTGAATCCCCATGCCTCTATTGAGAGGATTGAAACGAAAAAGCGTGGAACAGATTCGATTTTTTCTCATTTTTGTCTGAATCCCCATGCCTCTATTGAGAGGATTGAAACTCAACAACGAGATCGAACGTCTCGTTGTTGAGGACTTTTACGTCTGAATCCCCATGCCTCTATTGAGAGGATTGAAACGTGGGTAACCACGTTGTTTGCCATTTGGGTTGTACCCAGTCTGAATCCCCATGCCTCTATTGAGAGGATTGAAACTTGAGTAACATGGTTTTTTCTCCTAAGCAGGGTGAAAAGGGTCTGAATCCCCATGCCTCTATTGAGAGGATTGAAACTTGGCACGAGGACTGCGGCGCAGCGGGCATGGGCGGTTGTTCGTCTGAATCCCCATGCCTCTATTGAGAGGATTGAAACGACGAAACGCTGACGGGCGAGAAGGTGACAGAGGACACCACGTCTGAATCCCCATGCCTCTATTGAGAGGATTGAAACTTGAGAACTACCTCATACTCATATTACTTTTTTGTTATTTGGTCTGAATCCCCATGCCTCTATTGAGAGGATTGAAACGAAAGAAGCGTCAGAAGGTCCACTTTAGTGCAAAATTGTCTGAATCCCCATGCCTCTATTGAGAGGATTGAAACCCCTCGGCGGTCGCCTTGACGTACGCGCCCATAAAGGTCTGAATCCCCATGCCTCTATTGAGAGGATTGAAACTAACAACCCTTCCATCTTCAACATTATCCTCCCATTTAGAGGTCTGAATCCCCATGCCTCTATTGAGAGGATTGAAACAATTTATGGCCGGTTCTCGTTTGAATCAAGACAGCGTAAGGTCTGAATCCCCATGCCTCTATTGAGAGGATTGAAACGCATCCGTGAGGATGTCAACGCAGGCGGCGTACGCCGAGTCTGAATCCCCATGCCTCTATTGAGAGGATTGAAACGGGACAGTAATCTTCGTTTTCTATCAACTCGCGATAGAAGTCTGAATCCCCATGCCTCTATTGAGAGGATTGAAACTTACGGGGCAATCAACTCCACGGCATTGGGGTATTTCGCGTCTGAATCCCCATGCCTCTATTGAGAGGATTGAAACTTTTTGCGCAATCATTTTATCTCCTTTTCGAGCGCAAGTCTGAATCCCCATGCCTCTATTGAGAGGATTGAAACTCAAACGGTCGTACGCGAAGTCGTCTTGACCCGCGTACAGTCTGAATCCCCATGCCTCTATTGAGAGGATTGAAACAAGCAGTGCGCCGACCAGATTGAGGACAAACGTAACGAGTCTGAATCCCCATGCCTCTATTGAGAGGATTGAAACTCAAACGGTCGTACGCGAAGTCGTCTTGACCCGCGTACAGTCTGAATCCCCATGCCTCTATTGAGAGGATTGAAACCTGCATGAACTCTTCGGTGCAGAACCCTTCAGCGCTCGTCTGAATCCCCATGCCTCTATTGAGAGGATTGAAACTAATGCTAATCCAAGCA
>DYKH01000278.1 GCA_020722685.1 Caldithrix sp.
CTATGACCAACTGCTTTTGATGCTGCAGGGCATCGATCTGGCTTTCATAAAACGTTGCCCCCGATGCCTTGAAAACCTAAAAAAACTACATAAGGAAATCCCACAAATATCCCTTTCTGTTAGTTTTCATAATTATTTTGACATTACCTTTCATAAAACTTTTGACAGTACCCCTCTAAACCAATTGTCCATTGCCGCTCTCGTTTCCAGCAGATAATTTCAGGTCTAAGAACGTGGGTTTTGCTCTTTATTATTGCGGGCTTTTCTGTAGCGCGGCGCACACCACGCGGCCTACCTCCTCTTTTTTCCGGCAACTGCTTCCCTCTCTTCCTTTTCTGCTTTTCCCCGACTTCCGACTGTGGCTCCAGGTGGATGGTTTTGCATTTCAATTGTGCATCGTTTTGAGCAAGCCAAGCAACAACTTCTTTTTCAAGCAATGCTCTCAGAATCTTGGGTACAGAAAAGTCCAAAGACTTTTCAATTAGTTCCCAAGTTTTGTCCCAATCGCGTTTATACCAACAGAATATCGTACCAAGGAAAGAAAAAGTTATCAGTGGGCACCGCTCTCGGAGAAAATAGAGCAGAGACGAATTGGGATACATGTCGCGACAGCGCTTCATTAGGAGAAGTATGTCCGACAAAGAGCCAATCTCCGCGTCTCTATCGAAGCCTTTTTCATCCTCCCTTTCAAGTTCTCTATTCCAACGGTCTAAAAAATCGACAAGATATTTTTCATATGAAAAGTCCATTCCTACCCCAAAAAGAAAGTCATAACCTTCACGGATGTAAAGAAGAAAACATCTCTGTACAGAATTTCATGTGCTTTCGCAACATGGAGATAGGTTTGGGGATGGCAATTAGGAGAGATGACCCTGCTGCTTTTCATTTGGACCTCTGCCTTGTCAAGTCCCGATGAGCTGCTGATTCAATCTGTACGTCTCGTTATGAGATCTCTATAATTCCTATTTGTTCTACTGCAAGTTAGGGCAAATGCGTACAATAATCTAACTTTTTTTCATACTTTTTCAAGTAATTCCACAAAAAAGCCCGTGAGCCTTTTTTCTCTCACGGGCTTTGTGATTCTACTTGAGGACCATCAGCTTTCTCTTCGCCGTAAAACTACCGGCCTTCAAAACATACATATAAGCTCCGCTCGGCAGCGAATGACCTGTGTCATCCATCGCCTGCCACGAAACATCGTACCGCCCCGCAGTCAAGTCCCTGTCCACTACACGCGCCACCCGCTGGCCTTGGATGTTGAATACCTCCAGAGTGACGTGTTCCGCTTTGGGCAGATCAAAGGAAATCGTGGTACTGGGATTGAAGGGATTGGGATAATTCTGCTCCAACGCAAACTTGGTCGGCAAGGTTGGGGTTTCCCTCTTTTCGACTGCCGTCGTAATGCCTGGGGAAAACTCCGAGGTATTGCCCAGAATATCTGTAGCCGTGGCGGTGACGAGGGAATCGGTGGTGCTCACCTGCACCTTGAATTGGCCGTTGGCATCGGCGTTGGTGGTGGCAAGAAAAGTCTTGCCTTGATGATCCGAGCCGCCAAATACCTCGATGACCGAGTACTGCAACGCCTGGCCGGTAACCCACAGGTCGAGATCGATGGTCACGACCGGGGGCGGCAGCTCCAGGTTGGCGCCTTGGATTTCCTCGATGCCTTTCCCAGCATTAGAGAAGATCGAGTTCTTGGTGATGACATTGTACTGAGTTCTTGCCCCGGAAAGCCAAACGCCATTTCCACCGTTGTGGGCGATGACGTTGTTCGGGCCAATAGTGTTTTTGGTAGCGCCGTTTTGCATACCAATCCCATGATTCATGTTGCCCATGGGCGTGCCGTCCGGCTTGATGCCGACGTAATTGCCAAAAATCTTATTATCATGGGAAAGCATGTCACTGATCATGATACCGCACCAGTTGTCGCCCCAGAGACCGTTGCCGCAGATGACATTGCCGGGACCAATTTCATTATTGGCCGCGCCGCCAAAGGCATAGATGCCATGATGGGCATTGCCGAGGAGCTTGGTTCCGGTTGCATCCAAACCAACGGTGTTGCCGAGAACCAAATTGTGCTCGGTGGTGCCGCGGATTTGAATGCCGCTGGAATGGTTGCCGGACACCAGATTACCGGCGCCCTTTTCCAATCCGCCGACGGTGTTATAGGCGACCTGATTGCCCAAGACGATGCCCGCCTCGCCGTTGAACAAGCTATCGGCGCCATCCGCAGTGAGTCCGACCCAGTTGCCGACAATCAGATTGCTGTCCGCGCCGACACCTTCCAAACGAATGCCCGTGCGCCCGTTGCCGGAACAGAGATTGCGCTCCTGAGGAGTCAAACCGCCAACGCGAGTACGCACCGCGCCCTTTTCCAAATGAATGCCGTCGGTTTTGTTACCCACCGAAAGCATGCCGGTAATATCCGTGCCGACATAGTTTCCAATGACCACATTTTCTCGGCAATCGACTCCCACAATGTTAATGCCGTGCAGCTTATTGCCGCTGACATAATTGCGCTCCTTGAGCGTCGCACCGCCAATGACGTTAGAGCTGGCTCCGGCAGTGACGACGATGCCGTTCCAGCCTTCCGTGGACAACGCCTCCGTTCCGTTGGGGGCCAGTCCGACGTAGCAGCCGGTGACTTTGTTATCCCTTGCTTCAACGCCCGTCAGCACGATGCTATTCTGCACAAACCGACCGATGGCGAAATCATGCAGCCAATTGTTGGCGGATTTGACTTGCAGGCCGTGCACATTGCCGGCTTGTGCGCCATCGATCAAAATCTCCGGGCCATTGGCATTCGTGTCCCCTTGGTTGGCCGTCTGGCTGCTTCCGTCGATTTCCGTATGGCCGCCGGTCAGAATTGGCAAAACCTTCCTCGGCAGGATGTGCCAGACGCCGTCTGCAGCGTCATAATTGGGATCGCTCTTCGGAATGTTGAATTCAATCACGTCCGGTTCGGGGGTCAAATTAGAGCCGTCGATGGCCCACCGCAAGCTGCCTTCAACAGAGTCCAGCGTGGTGGTGACGATGAACGGAATGGTATGAAACGGCAAAGAGAATTCGGAAGTATTGCCCTGATCGTCGGTCGCCGTGGCGGTGACACCAGGTCCCTGCGGCGTGCCTTGCCAAGTAAAAGTACCAAGCGCCGTAGCGGTCACTGTAGCTTCGTAATGAGCGCCCTCCTCCGCATTGTCAGAAAAGATTTCCACCACGGCGTTGGGCGAGGCATTGCCGGTCACTTTATTGCCGGCGACCAGCACATCCGATGGCGCCGGCATATTGGCGTTTCCGCCCGATACGTGTTCGATTCCCGTGAGCACGTTTTTGGAAATCGAATTTTGCGTGATGCGGTTCTTGAGCGTGGTGCTGCCCGACACGCTCACGCCATGCTTTTTGTTAAACATGATGGTATTGTTCGGGCCGAGGGTATTCTCGGACGCTCCGCCGCTAAAGTACACGCCATACTTTTCATTGGCCAAATCCGTGATCTTGGACTGGTTGGTGCCGATGAAATTCCCAAGTATTTTATTGCTCTTCACCGAGCTGCCGTTCAAAAGAATTCCGTGCTCAGTATTGGCTGCCAGAACATTCGCTTGATTGGCCGCAGCACCGCCGATGGTGGTATTGGTGCTGGCGCCACTGATATAAATACCGCTGCCGGTGTTGCCAAGCTTGGTTGTCCCGGTGACATCGCAACCGATGTAATTGCCTTTCACGACTGTGCTGTCCGCGCCTTCAATCTGAATGCCGTGTTTCCGATTGGCAGAAATGATATTGCGATCGGCTTCGACTTCGCCGCCAATGACGTTATTAGAACCTACACCTTTCAATAGAATTCCGCAACCATTGTTGGCGCCGGCGACAGTCCCATTCGCGCCGACGCCGATAAAGTTTCCCGCCAGCAAATTGCTGCGCGCACCGCTGCCGGAAAGGCTCAGGCCGTTTTCACTAAAATTTACAATGCCCAGACCTTGAATCACATTCCGCGCAGAAGTGACGGTCAGGCCGCTGGCAGCCGAAATCAGCGAGCTGCCGTCCAAAAAGATTTCCGGGCCGACTGCATTGGTATCTTGAATGAGGCGGGCTTGGGAACGGCCGTCGATAATTGTATTGTTGTCAGCCAACGCCGGCAAGGCCGAATCGGGCCGGATGCGCCAAATGCCGCCGCCGAAATTCTCATCGGTTTTGGGGATGGCGAACAGGATGCTGTCCGGGCCAAAATTCGTATTGGCACCCTCGATGGCCCAACGCAGCGAGCCTGCGCCGGTGTCAGCCGTGGTCACCACCGTGTACGGAATGATGCGCTGTGGCAGCGAAAATTCCGAAGTGTTGCCGCTTAAGTCCGTCGTCGTAGCGGTAACATTATCCTCCAAAGGAGTACCGGTCCAAACAGCGGCGCCGTCGCTTCCGGCGGTGACGCTGCCTTCGAAATGGGCGCCCTCGTCCTCCCGGTCGGAAAAGATCTCCACTTTGGCATTGGCCAGCGTCGAATAATAGACGGTATTGCCGTCATGCCGGAGAAAAGTCGGCGGTGCAATTTGCCCGTTGCCGCCGCTCTCAGTTTCGATGCCGGTGAGAGCATTGCTGTGAATGGAGTTGCCCGTGATGGTATTGTTCAGCGTCGCGCTGCCGGTGACGTACACGCCGTTGCGAATGTTGTGCGCAATGACATTGTCCGGCCCGATGGTGTTCTTGGTCGCGCCGTTTTCCAAATTCACACCGTACCCGCCATTCCCCAGTGGGCTGGTTCCATCCGCAGCCGTACCGATATAATTGCCTTTGATGACGTTCTCCGTCACTCCGCTGCCACTCAAACTGACACCGAAATTACTGTTGCCGGAAATGACATTGCGGCTTTCCTCGGTGTCCCCGCCGATGATGTTCCCAGTCGCGCCGCTTTCCATGGCAACGCCAGAATAGCCGTTAGAAGCATAGCCGGTACCGGTAGCATTGACGCCAATGTAATTTCCTTCGATGACATTTTGCTGCGCGGAAGGCCCAGTAATGCGAATGCCATAGCTGGCAAAATTATTGATCACCAGTCCTTTGATCTTGTTGCCGGTGGAAGAAACATAAAAACCGTTGCTGGGAAAGCCGGAAATGTTCTGCCCGCTGATGACAATCTCCGGGCCAAGGACATTCAAATCCCCGCGATTGGCGGTCTGGCTTGTCCCGTCGATGAAAGTGCTACCGGATTCGAGGTTAGGCAAGACCGTCTGCGGCCTGATCACCCAAACGCCGTCGGCATAGTTTGCGTCGCTCACCGGGATGTTAAAGAGTACGGTATCGGGTCCGGCATTGGCGTTCGCATCGGTTAGAGCGGAGCGAAGCGAACCGGGGCCGCTATCATTGGTGTTGGTTACAATGAATCTTGAAGCAAAAACATTTGAGAGGGGAAGGAGAAGAAAAAGGCATAGTGCAACCACCGTGATGGTCAAGAGATTTTGTTTCATTACCACATCCTCCGATCGTACTGAAAAGCAGTTCCGATTTGACACTAAACAAGACGTTCCCAAATACAGCCGAAAAAGGCCTGCTCATTCCATCTAACATTTTTGTGCCTGGCTTGCTTAATGTACTTCAAGAATGTTTAAGATGCGTAAAAAAATTTGGTGGGACTTTAGATGGGCGGACACCAACAAATGGTTCATCCGGCAAATGCGTACCTCTTGGCGAAGAAAGGCCAAAAGCATTCCTGATGAAGGTAATGAAAAATTCAAATAGCAAAATGCAAACTGACAAATCAAAATGCAAAAATGGGGGCGTGTCTATGATGCCCAAAGGATACACTAAGATTTTCGATCTTTCCAAACCCTCCCAATCTGCCTCGTTGAGCCATTGGATGTTGTTCATCAAGCCTTATAGCCGGCTTTTCGAGGCATTAGATAGAGCGGATTTGAGACATGCTTCGGTCTGCCAAG
>DYKH01000279.1:0-3684 GCA_020722685.1 Caldithrix sp.
CCGGGATGTTGAGCGGCGGGCAGAAGCAGAAGCTGGCGTGGGGGATGACAACGCTTCCACGCGATCAGCTGTTCCTGTTCGATGAAGCAACGGCAGGGGTAGCATCTGGGACGGGTATGAATTTTGGTTCCGTGCCCACATTGATTATCGTGGAACACGAATAATAATCGTGGAGGGTTTATTCATGCGTATTAAGGCTTTTTTCGCTGTGATGGCTTTTCTTTTGTTGGGTGCCATTGGTTGCTCGAAGACTGATGAGGCCGCCGTCTACAAGATTGGTGCCTTGTTACCACTAACGGGCAATGCATCCGCTATTGGAGAATACGTTAAGTCAGGTATGGATCTAGCCGTGGAGGAAATAAACAACCGGGGCGGGGTCAAGGGCAAGAAGATAGAGATTGTTTACGAGGACACCAAGAACGATCCAAAGGAAGGCGTCTCGATTTTCAGTCGGCTTCTGGCCACGCACAAGATTCCTGTTGTGGTGGTGGCGATGACCGGAGTGACAAACGCTGTAATTCCGGTCGCCGACGGCAGCAAAACAGTGGTGTTCGCAACGACGGCTTCGGCGGCCGGTATAACGGATCGTAGTCCCTATGCGTTCCGTTTATTCATCACGGCCGACCTGGATGCATCGACGATGGCCAAATTCGCGGCGGAAAGGCTGCATCTGAAAAGGATCGCAATCGTCCGTGTAAATGATGAATTTGGCGCAAGCTTCTCGAATATATTCAAGACTAACTTCGTAAACAACGAGCGTGCCGTGATACACGAAGAAGCGTTTGAGAAAGGTGCCACGGACTTCCGTGGTCTGGCATTAAAAATAAGACAGGCGAAACCGGATGGTGTCTATCTGCTGGGGTATGACAATAATCTGGCTCTATTGCCGTTGCAGCTTCGGGAGGTGGGTGTAACTGTCCCCCTTCTGTCGATCGGCACGCTTGGACAACCGAACGTGGTCGCGCAAGCAGGAAAGGCGCTGGAAGGCGCCTACTTCACCACCACCGAGTTCGCAGCGGATCGCCCGGTAGTCCCGGAAGCCAAGCAATTTGTCGAGAAATATCAGGCAAAATATGGAAAGTCTCCAAACTATTTCTCGGCGTTCTCTTACGATGCGGTCGGAATGTTGGCGCGAGCCATTGAGCAGGGGGGATACAAAGCGGATGGTATTCGCACATCCCTCGGGGCACAACAAGGCTATCAAGGCGCCATGGGAAAAATCGACATGAAACCGAATCGGGACGCCGATTTTCGCATGGTGGTGAAGCAGTTCAAAAGCGGAGGTGCAGTAGATGCCAATTAAGCCAGCGATAAGAAACGTGCCTTCGGAAACACTGTCTCTGCGTGAGAGCCTAGTCTCGTGGATGTCTGGGTATCTCGAAAAAAGCGGCAAGAGTGGCTTCGTGCTGGGCCTTTCGGGCGGGGTGGATTCCTCCGTTTTGGCGCTGCTCGCACGTGATGCAACGCAAAGGAGCGGAAAACGGCTGCTGGCGTTGCTTCTTCCGATAAACAGCGACTATTACGACGAGAAGACGGCGCGGGAAGTGTGCGAAAAATACGGAATCGAATACAAGGTCATGGACCTCAAGCCTGTCTACGATTCATGGAGGGGAATTCTTCCGGAAGCGGAGGATCCCGTCGTACACACGAATCTCAAGGCCCGGCTCAGGGAAAGCGCAATGTACTATTGCGCCAACAGCATGAACCTGCTGGTGCTCGGAACCGTGAACAAGGGCGAGCTTGCCATCGGTTATTTCCCGAAGAACGCCTCCGCCGGCGATCTTCTCCCGCTGGGAGACATTCTGAAACGGGAGATTCGCGATATTGGCGCGAGCTACGAACTGCCCGAGCATGTCGTGCAGGCGAAGGCCTCGGGCTGCATCTGGGCGGCGACCGCTGAAGAAGAGTGGGGATTTAGCGAGGATGAGCTCGATGAAATGGTCTTTGCGCTCGATGCGGGGCCGGATACGGTAATGCGGTTAAACCGAATAGACAAGGATAAGAGACTTCGCTTTCTTGAGATTCACCGCGAATCGGCGCACAAGCGTGAGTATTACCCGATATTTAGGCGCAGGAATGACAAGTAAGCCGGGTTTATAGGATATGAAGCTCGGATTCGTTGGGCTTGGGAAATATGGCTATGCCGTGATGCGTGCAATCCTGCGTACCGGCCATCACAGCCAGGATGACATCTTTTATGAAAGCTTTGATGAAGCAACGTATAGCAAGATGAAAGCCGAAGTTAAAGAAAACCATGACGCTCTGGAAAAATATTTCGAAAGAATTGACGGGGACAAAGGCAGCCGAGCAAAGTCCATCGCCGATCTGGTCAAGGAGGTGGCTGGGGAGGAAGGCAGCCAGGGTGTTCTGATTTTGTCGCTCAACAGGGAGCGCGGAACGCGGGTTCTGAAAGAGATCAATAAGCACCTTGCATCGCTTAATGGGACGTTGTGGCTGTTCTCGTCGGTTTCCCATTTGACGATCCCGAATATCCGGCGGCTTGTTTCCAATGGGGACGGAAAGTTACATGTGATCCGATACCTTGAAAACATGGGCACGCGCAAAGGCCGGGGAATCATCGCGGCCTATATTGAGCCAGCGAACAGGCAGGAAGACGAGCGTGTGTTGAGGAGGGTGTTTTACGGTCTCGGTAAGATATTGATAATGGAGAAGGAAGAGGATTTTGATGCCGCCCGCGTCATTGCGGGGAGCACCATTGGCGTGGTAGCTTATTTAGCGGATGCGTTGGCGAAGGCGATTCTGGCTCAGAAGATTAAGGGGTTGGGCGACACCCCGGAGCAGGCGGCCGAAATCGTTTATCATTCCATGGCCGGGGCACTTGTCTTGGCGCGTGCCCCCAATATGTCCACTTGGGCTGATGTTCTGCAACAAATCAGCGTCCTGCCAGGTGACTCGGGCGAACCGGGAACGACGGATGCGCTTATCGAGAAAACGAGTAAAATCCTCAAAGGTGAAACTCGGACCGAAGATTTTTTCGTGCTGTTTAAAGAAGCATATTCGCACATCCTGACAACTTACCGCTCGAATCAGGGCGGGGGGTACGAGCAATAATCAACAAGAAATTTATAGGGTGACCCAAGGCAGGAGCGTTGGGTATGTCACCCGCCACGTGTGATCAATTCGGACGGAGGAGTCATGGGTGGAGATGATGAAATCGCCTTACAGGCCGCCTATAACCAGGCGCTGACCGAGGTTCTGTGCCGAACCCACGCGGCGTTTGAAAAGAATCCCGACCTCGCCAAAGAAGCGGAAGCAGAAAAGTGGTTATGTGTGCTGGAGGATGTATTCGCGCCGGTTCTAAACTGTCCCAAACTGAATGCGAATGGCAACCGCATCTGGTTCTCTGCCTGGACCCGAAAGATGGACGCTGCAGGCCGTGGTTTTCTGCCGTTGCCCAAGTCGACCAGAGACGATGACGAGGATAAGGCTCGGAAGGTCATCGCCGCTTATGAAGACACAAGCTGGGACAAATACACCCTCTCATTGAGCCAAGTCGCAAGGCAGTGCAAAACGAAGGACCGATCGTTCGTATTTTGGTCGGGGGAGCCGAGTGAGCTGGGAGGGATCGACCCGTTGGCGGTGCTGGACAGTCAAGTGACGCGAACCATGTTCGTAGGCGTAGATGCGACCAATATCGATTCTTGGATAGAAAAAAATGTTCCA
>DYKH01000279.1:3784-5870 GCA_020722685.1 Caldithrix sp.
AACAGCTTCTTTCTGGTTGGAAAGCCAGTGGCGTGAGCGCTATTGCTAACTCCTTGACAGACGAGATACTCAACAAACTGATTAACTATTACTGCTGGGTGCGTCTTGCTTATGGGGGCACAAGCTATTGGCGTGTGATGCTCTATCTGCCGGGCGTCATGGCCAAGCATTACGACAGTATTCCCTATGGCATCAACATTGGCCTAAAGACCATGCCGTCGCTCGCGACGCTGATGTTCCTCAAGCGCGCCATCTTGGCATTCTTTACCCGACTGTCGGTGGATTATTATGAAGAGGATGCTTTGAGGAAGGCTGCGAGGGCGAAAGAAAACGAACTCGCAAGGCAACGCTATGAACGAACGAAGCCGCTGTTTGAAGAAATTAGTGCGCAATTGAGCAAGTTCGAAGCAATGCGCGAGTCCATCGAAAATTTACGGATGCGCCTGGACCCGACGTATCTTTCCGCTGGCCAAGTGCCGTATCAGAAGATGGTAAAGCTGCTTAAACCACTGTTTGAAAACAGTGGGTCACATGAGATCGGCGACCATAGTGACGCGAATGCGCTTAAGGACATATTGGCGAAGCCCGACCTGTATGCCGAGTGGAAGAAGTTTGAGGTGGCGCTAACAGAGGCGGGGTTCACCCCAAAACAAACCGAAGATCTGTTTTCCGTTTGGAAGGCCAATCAGATTGATAAAACGGCTGAGTTTGAAAAAACCAATGGATGGTTGCCGAGTGTCGCGTTGGCCAAATGGATCAGCAAGTCCTATGTCCCCGTGGCATGGCTCAAGGTTTGCGTTGAGAAAGATGTTAAATCAAAGGACTGGCTGGCGGCGCTGTCTTTGGGTGATGGGGACGACATGCGTGTCCATCCAACTTGTTTGTGTAACGTGCTTAGAGTGCTACATCGAACCGATAACGTAAAAACGGAAGTAACTACGGATAACAACAGTATTTTAGTCACTATAAACGTGACCGCAGACTTCCAAAAGCCAGGTGGCCTTATTACACTTAAGAATAATGTCAAGGGTAAAAGCGTAGAGAATACAGGAACTCAGAAACAATACGGACAAACGACACGCTGTCTACTGCGATTGCAGGATGCGGTAGGTTCGCCCCTCGAATTCGATCCGCCGGAGGATCAGAAAATATCTGACAAGTTGAAGATTACTGCAAAGTTCAGCGACTCCTATAATAAAGCGATGAGATCTAATCGGAGGTAATCTATGTGTATCGTCGCGATCGATGTCTTCGAAAACAGGAGGTCCTTCAAAGCCTGGGAAACGCTTGGTATCGAAAAGGACAATATCTGGACCTGCGCAAACGGTCTGGATCAGTTAAAGGTTATCACGGGAGCTGGACAAGGAATCGCGGTATTGGCACTCCTGCATACGAGTTGCAATCAGGGAACCCAGCAAAAGGTTATCGAATTTGTCGCCAAAAACGAACGGGTTGCACTCATGTTGGTGTCGACAGGAGGAGCAGGGAATGGCCAAGTCAACGGCAATCCGAGAATCCATGCAACACCGGTGAAATTCCCAAATCGCCCGGAGAGGCTGGATCGTTTGAAACGACCACTGTACGCCTTATTTGAGAGGATACGCGAAAACGGTCCCGCTGGTTTAGAGGAGGCCTGGCAATATTTTGATAACAATGCATAAAAGAGGATGAGATGAAGGAGCTGCTTGAGATTATGTCACCGCGGTTGCTGGCGCCCTCCTTGGGTAGCACGTGTGTGGTACGGGTGATAAGTGCGAAAACAGACAGGTGGCGGGAATTCGTCCGGAATGATTTGTGCAATGAAGAAGGGGAAGAGTTCCAGAAGCTCGCGAAGATACTGGAACAAGAACCTATTAATGAGGCCGAACTCGAGTCGTGGTTCCAAGGTAATAAGAACGCCATACTCGATCTGGCGAGGAGGTATCTTTGACTACGGCGTATGGGAAGGGCACCGCAGTAAGCTTCACCATGACGACTACCACTACCGCTTCTACCATTACCTAAGCAAGTCGAGTGCCCAGACGGAAGAGACGTTTGTGAAGGGAGTTGCGGCGGTGTTGGCTGGGGCAACCGTGAATCTTCCCGA
>DYKH01000280.1 GCA_020722685.1 Caldithrix sp.
GATTGAATATTGGCTGCCCACGCTCATACCACATATTTTTTATTGCCGGCAACGGATGATTCCTAAATTTTTGACAGAGCATGCGGATTAACCCGCCGCTTTGGCTCATCCTGTTCTTGCACACTTCTCTCTTAGTGACTATTTTTCGACGATATCAAATATTTCAGGTACGATAATGACCGGCTTCACCAGGCATTGGGCTACCAAACGCCGGCGGAGCTATATTTTCAAAGAGCAAGGCGTTGGTTTCAATCTTTATAGCATACGACGGGGATCCCCACAACCAAATCCCGTCCTGCTTCCCGTAAAGGCGGCGGTCAGAAATTCGCTGTGGATATCATTTGGTTCAGTGAAATATTACACGGGTAAAAAAACAACTAAACCATCCCAGGGTGTAGCTTAATTTTTCAAAAAAATTTCTTGACAAATGGGTCAACCTTAGCCTTTAAAGTGAAATTGCCTTGACGATTCGATTTGTGCTGATTCAGGAGGACAATAACACAATGCCCCAGATATTCGACAATATCGAGAGACATCTTTTATCCGCCCTTTCGGAAGCGATGGGTTTATCGGAACGGGCGGATTTCTGCGTGGGCTATTTCAACCTGCGAGGGTGGCGAAAGGTAGATTCACTGGTCGAGAAATGGGCAGGAGGCGACGGGCATTGCTGCAGACTTTTGGTGGGCATGCAGCAGATGCCGCAGGATCAACTCCGATCAGCTCTGAGCTTGATCAAGGGCGAAGAGCCGATTGATCAGGCAACAGCTATCTCCTTGAAGCGCAAGCTTGCTGAGGAGTTTCGCAACCAGCTGACAGTAGGAATTCCAACGAACGATGATGAGGAGGGCCTTCGTCGCCTCGCGGCGCAGATCACCGCACGTAAGCTGGTTGTGAAACTTTTCCTTCGTCACCCGCTTCACGCGAAACTCTATCTGTGTTTCCGGCAAGATCCCCTCAATCCCAAGATTGGTTATTTGGGCAGCAGCAACCTGACCTTGGCCGGACTTTCAGCGCAGGGTGAACTGAATGTGGATGTCCTCGACCACGATGCCTGTGACAAGCTTTCCGGGTGGTTCAACGATCGTTGGAATGACAGGTTTTGCGTAGACATTTCTAAAGAACTTGTCGAGATCATCAATACCAGTTGGGCGCGTCCCGAGCCTATCCCTCCATATCACATTTACGTGAAGATGGCTTATCACCTTTCCCAAGAGGCGCGTTCCGGTTTAACGGAGTTCCGTATCCCCAGCGATTTTGGCAACATGCTTTTCGAATTCCAAAAGGCAGCGGTGAAGATTGCAGCTCACCACCTAAACAAACGTGGTGGTGTCGTCATCGGTGACGTTGTGGGTCTCGGCAAGACCTTGATGGCGACCGCGCTCGCCCGCATCTTCGAGGACGATTACGGCCTCGAAACGCTCATCATATGTCCGAAGAACCTGGTAAGAATGTGGGAGGACTACCGCGACCAATATCGCCTTCGGGCCAGAGTGCTTTCCATCACCCAGGCTCAAAGAGAACTTCCAAACTTAAGGCGTTTCCGCCTGGTTTTGATAGACGAAAGCCATAACCTCCGGAATAGAGAAGGCAGCCGTTATCGTGCCATCGCCGAGTACATCGCCGGCAACGACAGTCGCGTGATTTTGCTTTCGGCCACGCCATACAACAAGACCTATCTGGATCTGTCCAACCAACTTCGTTTATTCATTGACGAAAAGAAAGACCTTGGAATACGTCCTGAGAAGTTGATCCGAGATCTTGGCGAGATAGAGTTCATAAAGCGCTACCAATGCCCTCCTCGATCACTGGCTGCTTTTGAAAAGAGCGAATATGCTGATGATTGGCGAGATCTCATGCGGCTTTATCTTGTCCGCCGCACTCGAAGCTTTATCGAGGATAATTATGCCAAATCGGACTCCGAGCGCAACCGAAAGTATCTCGAATTTTCGGATGGGACCAGGTCCTATTTTCCCACACGCATCCCCAAGACGGTAAAGTTCGCAATCAGCGAGAAGGACCCCAATGATCCTTACGCACGTTTGTTTTCCGACGACGTGGTCGATGCGGTGAACGGCCTCGTTCTGCCACGATACGGCCTGGGCAACTATGTGAAACCTTCACCCCACGAACCTCCGACACCCGACGAAGCCAGGGTGCTGGCCGATTTATCCCGTGCCGGCACGCGACTGAAGGGATTTTGCCGCACAAACCTCTTCAAGCGTTTGGAGAGCAGCGGGCAAGCGTTTACCTTATCCGTCGAGCGGCACATCCTCCGCAACTTTATCAGTCTCCATGCGATTGAAAAGGAGCTGCCCATCCCAATCGGGACACAAGACATGGGCCTGCTCGATACCTGGGCGAATGATCAGGACACCGACCTCTGGGATCCCTCTACCGACAATGACGATAATAATAACGCAACTGCGGATCCTGCCGCTACGACCCCGCATGTGGCAACCGAAAGGGAATTTCAGGAGCGAGCATCCAATGTGTACGACACTTATGCGAAACAGTTTCGCCGAAGATTCAAGTGGCTCAAGCCTGATCTCTTCAATGATGATCTGGCCAAGGACCTGCGTAAGGATATCAAGTCGCTCATGAACATCTTGAAGAAGGCGGGTGGCTGGGATCCGAAGCGCGACACGAAACTGCGTGAACTGTTCACCCTTTTGACCAAAAAACATGGCAAGGACAAAATTCTGGTATTCTCTCAGTTTGCCGACACGGTGGATTATCTTGCCGGCCAATTGAAGGCAGACGGACTGCAAGCACTCGAAGGCGTGACCGGGGATACAGAAGATCCTACAGGCATCGCCTACCGTTTCAGCCCTGTAAGCAATAACAAGCGCATTAACCCGGAGGATGAGCTGCGCGTAGTTCTTGCCACGGACGTGCTCAGCGAAGGACAGAACCTTCAGGATTGTTCGATCGTCGTCAACTACGACCTGCCCTGGGCCATCATCCGACTAATCCAGCGAGCCGGGCGTGTGGACCGCATCGGGCAAAAGTCGGATACAATACTTTGCTACTCGTTTTTACCTGCCGAGGGCGTGGAGAGGATTATCCGTCTGCGTACACGGGTAAGACAACGCCTGCAGGAAAATGCAGAGGTTGTCGGCACTGACGAGATGTTCTTCGAAGATCAGGACAATGACCAGGTGGTCCGCGATCTGTTCACTGAAAAGGCGGGCATCCTGGACGGTGACGAAGACACAGAGGTTGACTTGGCCTCCTATGCCTACCAGATATGGAAAAACGCCATTGACCGAGATCCAGGCCTGGAGAAGATCATCCCGGCCATGCCGAATGTGGTTTACTCAACAAGGCCGCACAAGCCGACGGCCAGTCAGCCTGAAGGCGCGTTGTTATACCTTCGAACGGCTGAGGGCAATGATGCCCTGGCCTGGATCGACAAACAGGGCAGCAGCGTAACCGAATCTCAATTTACAATATTGAAGGCCGCCGAATGCCCTCCCGATACCCCGGCGTTGCCACGCCACAAAGATCACCATGAAATGGTCGCCAAGGGTGTGAAACTAATCGTCGAAACCGAGAAATCCGTCGGCGGCCAACTCGGCCGACCTTCCGGCGCCCGGTTCCGCACTTACGAGCGCCTGAAAGCATACGCCGAAGAAATCAAAGGCACCCTTTTTGAAATGCCTGAACTCCGCAAGGCTATTGAGGAAATATACAGATATCCGCTACTCCAGTCTGCGACCGATACACTGAACCGGCAGCTCAAGAGCGGGATCAGCAACCAAACATTGGCCGAGCTGGTGCTGTCGCTCCGCGCCGATGCACGTCTCTGCCACATTGCTGAAGACATTGAATCGACGGAACCACAAGTGATCTGTTCCCTTGGCTTGAAGAGTGAGGAGGTGACAGGATAAAAGAATGAAGATTAATGTCGACGAAGTGCGCCGGTGCCTTAAATCGTTTGATTTCAAAACGCTCTTTCGCGAGCATCTCGGTTGGGACAATTACACAGACCAAATTCAAATTGCCATTAATGGTCGGAGCATTTCTCTTTCTGCCATTGCCCAGAAACGCGGATTTGTCGCTTTCGTTTGCGATGGCCCAATCCCCGACCGAGCCACGCGCCTGAAAATTGATCACCAGACGACCAAATCCGTGCGAGAGCATTTTGTCATTTATGCCGACAAGAGCATTGGACAGCAGGTTTGGCAGTGGGTCCGCCGCGAGCAGGGCAAAACCCTGGCCAGTCGTGACCACCGTTTTGATATCAGACAATCGGGCGACTTCCTCATTCAGCGACTCGACAATATTGCCGTAACTCTTGATGAGGAGGAGCAGATTACCGTCGTGGATGTGGCGGGACGCGCCCGGGCGGCCTTCGACGTGGACAAAATTACCAAGCGCTTTTACGATCGTTTCAAGACCGAGCATACGGCCTTTCTTAATTTTGTCAAAGGCATCAAAGCCGAAGCCGATCTTCAATGGTACACCTCGCTCATGCTCAATCGGATGATGTTCGTTTACTTCATCCAGAAGAAGGGTTTCCTCGACGGCGATACCGATTACCTCCGCAATCGCCTGAAGAGGGTTCAGCAGGCGAGGGGCAAGGACAAATTTCAATCCTTCTACCGCTACTTTCTCTTGCGGCTGTTTCACGAAGGCTTGGGACAATCGCCAGAAGAACGAAGATTTGACCCAGTTATGGAAGAACTCCTCGGCAAGGTTCCTTTCCTTAACGGCGGTTTCTTTGAAGTGCATGATCTGGAAAAACGTTACCCTGAGATCGACATCCCGGATGAAGCTTTTGAGAAACTCTTCGATTTTTTCGACCAGTACCGCTGGCACCTTGATGAGCGACCTTTGCGGGCCGACAACGAGATCAACCCCGATGTGGTGGGCTACATCTTTGAGAAGTACGTCAACCAGAAGCAAATGGGGGCTTATTACACCAAGGAAGATATCACCGAATACATCAGCAAGAATACGGTTATCCCGTTTATCTTCGACGCCGCCCAAAAGAAATGCGCGATTGCCTTCACCCCCGACAGCGCTCTCTGGCGCTTGCTGCGCGATAACCCGGACCGCTACATATATTCCCCTGTCCGCCATGGTGTGATCCGCGAAGACGGTTCCCTGGTTTCTGAATCCGAGTTGCCCGATTTCGTGCAAAAGGGCATGCACGACCCCAAGGCCCGCATGCACGAAAACCGCTACAACCTCCAGCAGGCGCCGGAAGGTGATCCGACACGTCTGGTCACCGAAACCTGGCGCGAATACGTCTATCGTCGAACCCGCTGCCTGGAGGTGCGCGAGAAACTCCAGAGGGGTGAAGTCTGTCAGATCAATGACCTGATCACACTGAACCTTGATATCTGGCAGTTAGCCCGGGACGCCATCATCAACGCGGAAGGGCCGGAGCTGCTGCGCGCCTTCTGGCAGGCCATCGAGAAGCTCACCGTTCTTGATCCGACCTGCGGATCGGGCGCATTTCTATTCGCTGCCCTGCGAATCCTTGAGACGCTTTACAGCGATTGCCTGGAGCGGATGGAAAGGTTTATCGAAGACATCGAGGGCAGGCCTCATCATCCTGATCAATACAATGACTTCAAGAAATTGTTGGCCCAGATCGGCAAGCACCCCAATGAGCGCTACTTCATTCTTAAGTCTATTATCATCAACAATCTCTATGGCGTGGACATCATGGAAGAAGCGGTGGAAATCTGCAAACTGCGCCTCTTTTTAAAACTGGTGGCTCAAGTCGAGACAGCGGAGCAGATCGAACCGTTGCCAGATGTAGATTTCAACATCCGGGCGGGCAATACTCTGGTTGGCTTTGCCTCATTGGAACAGGTCAAAAAATC
>DYKH01000059.1 GCA_020722685.1 Caldithrix sp.
CATCAGGAATGCTTTTGGCCTTTCTTCGCCAATAGGTACGCATTTGCCGGATGAACCAGAAAAAAAATGGTTTATGTTTAGGGTGCCGAAGCATGGAGGAGGGTCGTCCTCCCGGGTCATCAAGGCCTACGGGCAACCGAAAATCGGTCCGCCGATGAAAGGACGCCGGTCCCGCTGTTTCGGCATTCTATTTTCTTATGAACTGGGGGAATTTTATGATGACATGCCTTTTTGATTTCCCTCCTCACGCAACTTTTCACTCATAGAACCCAAACTCATAAGCCGCATCGAACAACGCCACAATATTTTCAGCGGGGACGCCGTACTGGATGTTGTGGACGTTGTTGAAAACATAGCCGCCGCCCGTTTTGAATACTTCCAGATTTTTCCGCACCTGCTCCCGGATTTCCTCCGGTTTGGCGAAGGGGAGAACATGCTGCGTGTCGATGCCGCCGCCCCAGAATACGAGCTGCCTGCCGAATTTTTCCTTCAAGAGTTCGGGGTCCATGTTGACCAATCCAATCTGCACCGGATTGAGAATGTCGATGCCGTTGTCTAGGAGATCCGGAATGTACTCGTAGCACGAGCCGCAGGTGTGATACCAAATCTTCGCGTGGGTCAATGATTTGATATGTTGCACCAGTTTCTTTTGTCGCGGTTTGACGATTTGACGATAAAATTTAGGGGAGAATAGCGGCCCGCTTTGACCGGTCAAATCATCCCCAATCATCACCACGTCCACAAGATCACCGACCTCGGCCATGAATCCGGTGTAAAAGTCCAGCCAATATTGCAGGGTGTGATCCAGCATGGCGGCACAAAATTTCGGCTGCGTCAGCATATCGGTGAACCATTGTTCCAAGCCGCGCATGTACCAGCAGGTTTCATAAACCACGCCGCCAATGCCGGTGGCGATGGCATACGGCGTATGGTTGCGCAGCTCCAACGCTTGTTCGCGCACGCCGGTGAAACGAGTCGGATCGTTCCCTTTCGGCCAGGGATAATCGGCCAAGTCATCGATGCTCGCATCGGCGAGCGGGTGGTAGGAAATATCCATATAAAGCTGCTGGCTGTCCGGCATGGACCAGACGACGCCGAATTCATCTCTAAGGTCATGCCAAAGCTGGCCGTCGCGAAAGTTCTGCTCGATTCTGCCATTGAAGCTATCCGGCCCATGGGCGCAAATGTAGCGGGTGTCAACCTTCAAGCGTTGCAGCACTTCCTCACAGGGCTTGGCAAGCTGTTGCACCGGATCGAGAAGGGTGATTTGATCCTCGATGTTTAGAAATTGTAGCAATTCCTCATACGCTCGCTTGTGAATGCCGGTCTGAAATCCACCCAGATCAATGGGCACGCGATCAGGAATTTCGTGGTTTATCGCTTTGTTGACCCGCTCGCGCGAAGTCATCGTTTCTCTGCTGTGCATGTTGGTTCCTCCGGTGGGTATTGAAACACAGGTTCCTGCTCGGACAAATTAAGAAATCAAAAAGCAAAATGCAAAGTGACAAATTCAAATCCAAAAATGTAGTTTCGTCCCAAATTCAAACCGTCCCCGCCGAGAAAAACTTTGTATCATTCATTTTGATTTGATATATTTTTCACTACCGGACACTTTCCAAGAACCACCGAGCTACACGGAGCGTCACGGATTTAGTAGGATCCTTTATCGCAATTGACAACCAGACGTTATGAGTGGCCACACATTTACGCGGTTCTGAGCGGGCGTCCAAAAGTCCATATCTGAACCATTCTCCAAACTGCTCAATATTGTTCTGTCGTCTTTGGAGAGTTGTACGATCAACCCCAATCAACATCAGGAATCTGTGTGATTCCATGATGATCCGTGGTTGGTTTAAAAGTGTCCGGTAGCAAGATATATTTTCGTTGTCATCCGATTTCTAAACCAATTTGTTTTGTCTCGGATTCATGGTCAGGCCTTCGTTAACGTGTCAACGGAGTTGATGCACTGCCGTAGTCTGTGAACAAAAGAGAAGATCACCGCTTTGGGAAAGACTATTACACGATGCTCACATTCAAGCCGCCAAGAGCTTGGCGTGTTCATCCGCTGCTCATAGGTGTCATCATAGCCTTGGTAGTCGCCTGCAACCTTTCAAAAAATCCAAGCCCGGGGAAGTTACTCATTGCCGCCAGCATTGCGCCATTACAAGATTTCGTCCAGCAAATCGGCGGTGATCGGGTGGAGGTTTTCACCATTGTGCCGCCGGGCGCCAGTCCACACACGTTTGAGCTGACCACGAACTTGATGCGGCGCATGATGCAAGCCAAGATGTTGGTGCTCAACGGCGTCGGTCTGGAGTATTGGGCGGACCAGCTCGCTGACAACATCAGTCGCAGCGATTTCTTCATTATCGACACCTCCAAGGGAATTGAAATCATCGACGACGAGCATGAAGCAAGTGGGAATCCGCATATTTGGGTCAATCCGCTCAACGCCATACGACAAGTGGAGGTTGTTTGTGCCGGTCTCATCAAGATCGACCCGGAAGATAGTCTCTATTACCGCCAGAACGCCGCAGCATTCATCGACCAAATAAAGCGCCTTGACCAAGAGATCGAGGCGCAGGTGAGCGCCTGGCGGAATAAGAGCTTTATCTGCTTTCATCCCGCGTGGATTTACTTCGCCAAACGCTACGGTCTGGAGCAGGCGGCGGTCATCGAGACGCGCCCGGGAGTTGAGCCGAGTCCCAAAGAGGTGGCGGAGATTGTGCAAACTGCCAAGCGTCTTCAAGCTAAAGCTATTTTTGCCGATGTGCAATTTTCCACCAAGACCACCGAAGTCATTGCCGGCGAAAGTGGAGCGAGCGTGTTGGTGCTGGATCCGCTCGGCGCTGGAGAATCCACGGCACATTATCTTGACATGATGCGTTACAATGTCCAGCGCATGGCCTCAGCTTTAAAATAAAGTACGAAGATGCCTGATCATTCGAATACAGTTTTAGCGGTAGAGAATCTTTACGTAGCCTATCAAGACAAGATCGTCTTGGAGGATGTATCTTTCCAAATCCGGCGCGGTGAATTCTGGGGCATTTTGGGACCCAACGGCTCCGGCAAGACGACTTTGTTGCGCAGCATGGTCGGCCTGATTCAGCCGCTCTCGGGCCGGATTCGCGTCTTTGGCTTTCCTCCCAATTCTCTTGGCGCGCATCGCGACCGGATCGGCTACGTGCCGCAGCATGTTTCTATCGACTACAATTTTCCCATTCGTGTGGAAGAGGCCGTGATGTTGGGACGCAGTCGCAAGATTGGTTTGGGTAAGCGTCCCAAGACGGAAGACCGGCAAGCCGTTCAACGCGCGTTAGAGTTGGTGGAAATGAGCGAATACGCCGACCGGCAGATCGGGCGGCTTTCCGGCGGGCAACGCCAACGGGTGCTGATCGCTCGTGCTCTGGCATTGGAGCCGGAGCTGCTTTTGCTGGATGAGCCGACCGCAGCGTTGGATGTGAACGCCACACAGAGTTTCTACGAATGGCTGCACGCTATGCATGCGCAAATGAACCTGACGCTGGTGATTGTCTCCCACGATGTGGGAGTGGTTTCGCGCTACGTCAGCACCGTGGCTTGCCTCAACCGGCGACTGGTGGCGCATGGCCTGCCCAATGAGGTGCTCGGCAAAGATACTTTGGAGGAAATGTACGGGTGCGACGCGATCTTTTTCGGGCACGGACAAGTTCCGCACCTGGTGGTGGCTAGGCCAAATGCAAAGTACGACCATTGACATACAGGGGGGACAAGCTGCGAGTTGCAAATCGCAGGTCGTCAGGTGTCTGTTGTGGGTTTGTGCGTTCTGTCCGACGAAAGAAGCTCTGTTATACAGGAGTCATCTTTTCAGGTAGAGCATGGTGCTGCCGAATACCCCCGGTTCGCTGTCAAGAAAAGGTTCCTGCTGAAAGACACGCCGTTTCGTGGCACAACTACCAAAAACAAGCATGTCATGCAGAAGACGTCGTTTCAGGTAGAGCATCGGGGCTGCCAGTTAGTGGCTGTTTACTGCTGTGAATGGATTCCTTTTGAAGGACGTGTCTTGCTTGCGCCGACCTGGCGGGAGATACCTCCTGCCCATCATTGTACCTATTGACGGCATAACCCATTAATGCGGAGGACGAGGTCATGAATGTCATGGTTGTGGATGACGAAAAGCACGTGGGCATGGTCTTTCGTCAATGATTTCGCAGGGAGACGCAGCAAAAAAAGGCTGAGTTTGTCTTTGCCTTTTCCGGCGAAGATGCCCTGCAATTATTGCGCGCCATGCGCCAGCCTCCCAAAATCGTGATCGTTCCGGCTGACATCAACATGCCGGGCATGAATGGCTCGGAGCTGTTGCGGCATGTCAAAAGGGAATTTCCCGCCTTCAAGGTTTCCATGATAACCGCCTACAGTAATCAGTATTATGAAGCAGCTATGAGTTACGGCGCAGAGAGTTATTATACCAAGCCCCTTGACGTTAACGCTCTCAAGCAAGAAATGCAGAAAGGGTGAAAGAATATATCGAGTAATTGTGATGGTCTTCCTGCGCCGTCAAATTAAAGAGGGTAACTTGCGACGCGTGGATCCCGTGCAGACGATCTGGAACTTTGGCTTTGAATCTTTTCTATTTCATCGCCACGCCGGTGGTGGAGGCCATGTGGCCGGACGATACAGGCGGGAAGGAGGACATCTTGGTCAAGAGGGAAAAGGCCATTATCGACTTGTTGCTGTAGGGCTTGCTTCCACGTCAGGGAGAGGAGTTATAAATGCGAAAATTCATGTTGATTAGCTGGGTACTATTTGGGGCAGGCGTATCGGCGCAATCCATCCAGCATACGGTTTCCGAATGCATCCGAATTGCTTTGACCAACAATCCAAGCTTGCGCATGGCGGAATCCGATGTCCAATTTGCGCGGGAGAACGTCAAGCAGGCCCGTGCTTCGGAATTCATCTCATTCGATTTTTCCGGCTCCTACAGGCGGCAAAGCACAGTTCCGGAAATGCAGTTTCCCGCCATCAGTTTGCCTTTTGGCACGCAGCCCGTGTCGCTCTTTCCGGGCGGGAAAATCAAGCTGGGCGTGTTGGACAGCTACGATTTCCGTATCAATGCTTCGCAACCGATATTCGCCGGCTTTCGTTTGAGTAATCAGCGGCGTGCGGCGGAGGCCGGTGTCGATGGCATAGTCCAAGAAATGCGTCAGAAAAGATCCGAACTGGTCTACAAAGTCCAGGTTGCGTATGCCAATGTGCTGAAAGCGCAAAAGTTCATTCAAATTGCCAATACCACGCGCGATCAGGTTCAGACGCATTTGCGCGACGTGGAAAACTATGTCGAGCAAGGCATGGCCAGAAAGGATGAGCTGTTGCGGGTGAAAGTCAAGCTCTCGGAAGCGGAGCTTACGGTCCTGCAAGCGCAAAATGCTTTCGATCTGGCTTTTGCGGCACTCGAGAGCTTACTGGGAGAAAAGCTTCCTGCCAACTCTACTTTCGAGGAAACGAAAGCCGCCGGAATGAGTTCTTTAGATATCGAGACTTCCTACCAACAGGCGCTGGCGCACCGGGCCGAGGTTCAATCAATTCGCTATACAAAGGAAGCGGCCATGATCGGCAAAAAGATCGCCAAGGGGAGTTGGCTCCCCTCCTTGGCTGTTTTTGGAAGTTACGGTTACGGCAAGCCGGGCTTGAATTTTATCAAGAACGAATGGATGAATTACTGGATCGTCGGCGCCGGCGTTGAGTGGAACCTGTGGAATTGGGGCAAATCGCGCTCGCAGGTGCAACAGGCGGAATTAAAGTCCAAAAACATGACGGAGGCTGAGCGGCAACTGCAATTGGCAATTCGCTTAGATGTCACCCAAGCCTGTCTGCAGATCGACGAAGCAGCAAAGAGATTCAAGATGACCACCGAGCTGGAGCAGCAGGCGGCAGAGACCTATCAAATGGTCGAGAACAGCTACAAGCAAGGTCAAGTGACTAACAGTGAGTATCTGGATGCTCAACTCGACTTGACCCGAGCGCAGTTACAGAAAGCGCAGGCGGAAATCGACTATGCGCTTGCGGAGGCGAATTGGCTTCGTTCGGTAGGGAAGAATCTGGAAGCATTGGAATAAATTCCAATGCTTGGAGCAATGTCGGCTGACCGAGTGGGAAATAATCAAACCACTGCAGCGTATTTCGGCTTTTAGCTCCAAATTTCAATCCGGAACTTTCTTGCAAAAAAAGAGGCGTTTGAAATCGAAAGGGATGAGTGGAAATGTGTAGAACGGAGAAAAGAGTCATGCTCGTGTTCGGCATTGCTGCGTTTTTGCTGAGCACTCTGGCTTGCTCACGCAAACATACAGACGTTATCACCGGTTCCGGTAACTTGGAAGCAACAGAGGTTTTGGTCAGCTCCAAGGCAACCGGGCAAATTCTTAAGCTTTTTGTGGAGGAAGGCAGCGAAATAACTGTTGGCCAGGTCATCGCTGTGGTGGATACGGAAAAAACTTTTCTGCAGAAGCAGCAATTGTTGGCCGGACTCGATGAGCTGAAGCTGAACATTCAAAATGCTCAGCGGGCGGTGGTATTGGCGGGCGAAAATTTGGCCAACGTGCAAAAGAAGTACGAACGCTTGAAAACGCTCTTAGCTGAGAACAGCGCCACGCAGCAACAGTACGATGATGTAGAAACAGCGTACAAGGCTGCGGAAATCAATAGCCAAAACGCCAAGACAAGTTTGCAAGCGCTACGGGCGAAGGAACAACAAATCCAGGCGCAATTGGCCTTGACGGAGAGCTTGCTTCGGGATGCGCACATTATTTCACCGATTACGGGAACCGTCCTGGAGAAGTATGTGGAGCAGGGCGAAAACATTCGCTTAGGAAGTCCGGTGGTGAACTTGGCGAATCTACAGAACATGTGGATCAAGATCTATCTTTCAGAAGTGGAATTAGGCAAGGTTAAGCTGGGAAGCAGTGCGGACCTAAGCATCAGCGCTTTTCCGGAAAGGTCGTTCCCCGGCAAAGTTACTTGGATAGCCGCCAAAGCCGAATTCACCCCTAAGAATGTGCAAACTAAAGAGGCGCGGGCGGATTTGGTTTACGGCGTCAAGGTGACGGTGGCGAATCCGGATGGCGTTTTAAAAATTGGCATGCCGGCCGAGGTTGTTTTGCGCTAAGGAAACCTCATGGCTTTTGACGTACAAATAACCGATCTGCACAAGAGCTTTGGCGATGTGACGGCGGTGGATGGTCTAAGCTTGCATGTAAAGGAAGGCGAGATGGTCGGCCTGATCGGCCCGGACGGCGCCGGCAAGACGACTACTCTGCGCATTTTATGTGGATTGTTATTGGCGGACTCGGGCACCTGTCTGGTTGGCGGGAAAAACGTGTGCGCGGAGACTCGTGATGTCCGATCACTCCTCGGTTATATGCCGCAGCGTTTCTCTCTCTATCCCGACTTGACCGTTTCCGAAAACCTGCGTTTTTTCGCCAGCCTTTTTCGCGTCAGCAAAAAAGAACGGGAAGAGCGACTTGTCCGGCTGCTGGAGTTCAGCCGCTTGGGGCCGTTTGCCAAGCGGCGGGCGGCGGCCTTGTCCGGCGGCATGAAGCAAAAACTGGCCTTGTCCTGCACGCTCATTCATACGCCCAAGATATTGCTTCTGGACGAGCCGACCACCGGCGTCGATCCGGTCTCGCGCCGGGAATTTTGGGATATTCTCGCCGAACTGCAGGCGGAAGGCGTCACCATTCTGGTTACCACGCCATATATGGACGAAGCCGCCAAATGCGATCGAGTGGCCTTTATTTACAAAGGAAGGGTCTTGGTCGAGTCGGTGCCAAAGGACATTCCCCGGCTATATCAGAAAAACCTCTTGGAAATCCGAACGGGCGACAATACGCGCGCGGCGAAAATATTTGCCGCTAGCGCGGCGTTCGATGCCGTGCAGAGCTTTGGCGACCGGTTGCACGTGAGTGGCGCAAGTGATGTGACCACCCTGCGCAATCAAGTGAGCGGTCTCCTGCAGAAAGAAGACTTGACGTTGTTCTCGGTGCGACCGATCGAGGCCAGCATCGAGGATGTTTTTGTCGAACTCTTAAAGTAAGAGAAAATGAATAGCAATTATTCTGTCCAAGTTGAAAATCTTACCCGACGTTTCGGCAGCTTTGTCGCCGTGGATGAAATTTCCTTTCAGGTTCGCGATGGCGAGATTTTTGGTTTTCTGGGCGCCAATGGGGCGGGAAAGACGACGACCATCCGTATGCTGTGCGGCCTGTTGATGCCGACCTCCGGCAAGGCTTTTGTCGAAGGCTTTGACATTTACAAGCAAACCGATGAGATTAAGCAAAATATCGGCTACATGTCACAAAAGTTTTCCCTTTATGAAGACCTGACCGTGGAGGAAAATCTGGAGTTTTACGGTGGCATCTATGGCATGAGTCGTGCCGATCTTTTGCGCTCCCGTGACTATGCCATACAATCCACCAACTTGAAGGAGCACGCCAAGAAATTGACTCGAGACATTCCGCTGGGCTGGAAGCAGCGCCTGGCATTGAGCTGTGCCATTCTACACAAGCCGAAGATTCTCTTTTTGGATGAGCCGACGGGCGGCGTCGATCCCATATCGCGCCGGGAGTTTTGGAGCGTTATTTACAATTTGGCAGAACAGGGCACGACCATATTTGTGACCACACATTATATGGATGAAGCGGAATATTGCAATCGACTTTCCATCATGCACAACGGGCGAATTATGGCCATTGGCTCGCCGCAGGAGCTTAAACAACAATATGGGAAAAAGAGTGTTGAAGAGGTTTTCATTGCTTTGGTCAAGAAATAAGAAACTGGGCTTTTCGGATTTGCGATTTTCGATTGCCGATTTGGAATTGCAGTCATCGATGTCGGTTGAGGTAAGAAGAGCCCTTCTCGCCCCTGAGGATTCAAAGCGAGTTGAGTTATAATCATGATGCCACGAATCATTCCTTTGATGCATAAGGAATTCATCCATATCATTCGCGATCCGCGCAGTTTGGTGCTCATTTTCCTCTGGCCGTTGTTGATGATTCTCCTTTACGGTCATGCCATCACGTTTGACATTCGGGAAATCAATCTTGGCTGGTTGGATTACGATCGTTCACCGCAGTCGCGCGAGCTGGTGACGCGATTGGTCAGCTCGGGATATTTTCGGATTTCCGCACATCTGGAAAATCGGGGTCAAATAGAGACAGCCATGCTCGAAAGACGCATACTCGCTGCCATCGTCATTCCGCAGGACTATGGCAAGAGCATCGCGACAAAAACTAAAACGGAAATTCAAGTGATTGTGGATGGCTCCAACGCCAACACGGCTACCGTAGCCATCAATTACATCAAGACGTTTATCATGTCTTATTCCTTGCAGATCAACGCCCAAATCATACGTCCGCCGCTGCAAGTGGAGCCGCGGATTTGGTACAATCCGGATTTGAGTAGCACCCATTTCATCGTCCCCGGCTTGGTGGCAGTCATCATGATGATGATTTGCGCCTTGCTGACTTCCGTTACCATCGCGCGCGAGCGCGAGACCGGGACCATGGAGCAAATACTGGTATCGCCCATTCGCTCTATCGAAATTGTCATCGGAAAAATCACCCCTTATGTACTACTGGCTTTGCTGGATGCGGCAATGGTCATCGCCTTTGGCCGCTTTGCTTTTTCGGTGCCGTTTCGCGGCAGCGTGCTGCTCCTGTTCCTCATGCTGATAGCCTTTGTCTACGCCTCACTGAGCATTGGCGTTTTCGTCTCGGCAAGGGCAAAAAGCCAACAAGTGGCGATGATAGCCAGCATGGTCATCACGATGCTTCCTTCCATCTTGTTGTCCGGCTTTATCTATCGCCTAAGCTCCTTGCCGACGTTCCTGCAAGTCATTTCCTACATTGTGCCGGCAAAATACTTTTTGGTGATCATTCGGGGGATTATGCTCAAGGGCGTTGGATTTGACTACCTCTACCAGCCGCCGCTATTTCTGCTGGCCTTTGGGACGCTGCTTCTTGCCATCAGCGTGAAAAGATTCAAGACTCGATTGGAAGGATGAACCGTGAAAAGAATTCTCTACATCCTCAAAAAGGAGTTTTTACAGCTTCGCCGCGACCGTGCCATGAAAGTTCTGCTCTTTGTCGTGCCAATCTTTCAACTTTTGATCTTAGGCTATGTGGTTTCTTCCGAGGTCCGAAACATCTATACGGTCATCTGCGACTTGGACAATTCGCCCTCCAGCCGACAAATCATCGAAGGGATTCGAAATTCCGGCTTCTTTAATCTCCAATACTTTGAGCCTCGTGAAAGCCATTTGCCCTATTATTTAGACAGTGGCAAGGCGTCGGTGGCGGTGGTTATTCCGCAGAATATGTCGCGCAACTTGGCCAAGAATCAACCAACGCAAATCCAAATCATCGTCGATGGACAGGATTCGAATACTTCCACTATTGCACTTGGTTATATTAGCGGAATTCTGGAGAGCTTTATCTCAGATCGGGTTGGGCAGCAATTGGCCAATGCGCCGGAGCCGGTGGACGCTCACTTGCTGTCCCCCAATATTCGCGTTTGGTACAATGAAAATTTAAAGTACAGCGACTACATGGTTCCCGGCATCACGGTTTTCCTCCTAACGATGGTGACGGCTCTTATTAGCGCCATGGGTTTGGTGCGAGAAAGAGAGATTGGCACTTTGGAGCAGCTCTTGGTTGCGCCGATCAAAAAGTATGAGCTCATTATCGGGAAAATTATTCCCTTCGCCATCATCGGCCTTTTTGTCCTGGGCATGGCTTTGATTTTCGCCAAGATTTGGTATGACATTCCCATGGTTGGCAGTCTTGGGCTGTTCTTCTTATTCGCGATCGTCTTTCTATTTACGACTTTGGGCATTGGCCTTTTCGTCTCGGCATCGACGCACACGCAACAGCAGGCCATGTTCATGAGCTGGTTTTTCATGTTGTTCATGTTACTACTTTCCGGCTTTATGTTTCCCATTGAAAATATGCCGAAGGGGGTTCAGTATTTGACCTATCTGAATCCATTGCGTTATTTTATGTTGGTCACAAGGGAGATCCTGATAAAAGGGGCAACGTTCGAGCATCTGTACCATCAAGGCATTGCTTTGGCGATCTTTGGTGCAAGCATTTTCACCTTCGCTGTATTCCGTTTTCAGAGTAGGATGAAATAGGGACAAGCCGATGCCTGAGCTGCCGGAAGTGGAAACGATTCGCCGAGGTCTGGAACCGGTTTTGTTGGGGCAGGTCATCCAACGAGTCGAGGTCGGGGAGAAGGAGCTGCGTTGGCCAATTCCGACCAAGGAATTCCAAACATATGTGGTGGGGCAGAAAGTCATTGCTTTGGAACGCCGGGCTAAATATTTGATCTGGAAACTGGTCAATGACGTCCGCGTTGTCATCCATCTCGGCATGAGCGGGCAGATTGGCATTTTTCAGCCGGAAGCAGAACAGGCAAAGCATACCCATGTGGTTTTTCACTTGTCGAGCGGGCAGCAAATCCGCTTTCGCGACCCGAGACGATTCGGATTTGTCGATGTCGTTCCACCAGAAAAGCTCGACTCATATCAGCGGTTCCGACACCTTGGCCCGGAGCCGCTGTCGGATGGTTTTTCCGCTCGTTATTTATACGAGCAGGCTCGCAAGTCCAAGCGGAACATCAAGAGCTTGCTGATGGATGCCGGCGTTGTTGCCGGTTTGGGGAATATCTACGTCAGCGAGGCCCTTTTTTACGCCGGAATTCTTCCGCAGCGTCTATCGTCCTCACTAAGCAAGGCTGAAGCAAGCAAGCTGAAGAATGCCGCTGTTCGGGTGCTGAAAAGGGCGATTGCAAAAGGGGGAACCACTCTCAACGACTACCGCAACGCCCAAGGGGAGCCGGGCCTTTTTCAGCTCCGGCTTGCGGTGTATGGCAGAGAGGGTGAGGCCTGCACAAAATGCGGCGAGGCTATTTCTCGGGCTGTCATAGGCCGTCGAAGCTCATTCTTTTGTGAGAAGTGCCAAAAGTAGCTCGAGGGGCAGAAAAGGAAAACAGGAAAAGCGAACCGGCACGGTTTTGCGGGAACCCTTCAGCCGCGCAAAAGCGGGGAGAGAGATGGCGGGCAGCCGTCAGCAGTCGGCGGTCAGGAAGCAGCGGTCAGTAATCAGCGGCCAACAGTCTGGCCCCAATCGGTTGAGGTGACGAGTCGGTCGGCCAATGTGCAGGATGGTTAACCATGACTTGCCGCGGGCCGCTCACCGCTGCTTATTGTCTGTTGGCGCAGGCTACCGAACGCTGCATCTTGCCTGCCGAGCGCTGGTCGCTGCCCGCCGTTCTTCACTCGTCATCATCCCATAATTTATATTTGACAATTTAGAAAATTCTTCTATCTTGCGGAGGAGTATTCGCAAGTCCTCAGCATTCCGAGATCAATTTTGGCAAATCAGGTGTTCGTTGTCTATCTACTTAGGAGGTTTAAATGGCAAGTAGCTCAACTATTTCTCGTCGGGATTTTATCAACCGCGGAGCCAAGACCGCAGCCGGTGTTGCAGCGGCAAGCGCCGTCATGGGCACCATGATTCCGCAAAAAGCTCTTGGAGCCAACGATCGCGTCAACATGGCCGTCATCGGTCTTCGCGGCAGAGGCGGCAATCATATCGAAGAATGGGCGAAGATTCCAGGAGTTCAGATCAAAACCATTTGCGATATTGACGAAAACTTGTTCCCAAAACGCATCGAGCAAGTCACTCGCTTGCAGGGCAAGGCTCCCAAAACCGAATGGGACCTCCGCAAGGTTCTGGATGATAAGGATATCGATGCCATCTCCATAGCGACCTGCGACCATTGGCATGCCTTGGCGACGATTTGGGGCTGCCAAGCGGGCAAGCATGTTTACGTAGAAAAGCCGACCTCCCACAATATTTGGGAAGGGAAAAAAATGATCGAAGCGGCCCGCAAATACAATCGCGTCGTACAGTGCGGTATGCAGAATCGTAGCATCGCCTCCGTGCGAAAAGCAATCGAGTTTCTGCATTCTGGAGAGCTTGGTGAGATTTACATGGCGAAGGGATTGTGCTTCAAGCCTCGAGAGAGCATAGGGAAAAAGGCCAATGCGCCCATTCCTGCTGGCGTTCATTACGACCTGTGGTTAGGTCCCGCGCCGTATCGTCCGTTCAATCCCAATCGCTTCCATTATAACTGGCACTGGTTTTGGGACTATGGCTGTGCCGACATCGGTAATCAGGGGCCGCACCAAATGGATATTGCCCGATGGGCATTGAATAAAAACGTACATCCGAAAAAGATCAAGTGTGTCGGCGGGTACTTTGTCTTTGACTCCGACCAAGAAACCCCGAATACCCAATTGGCTACTTTTGAATATGATGATGGAAAAATCATTCAATTCGAGGTGCGCGGTCTTTATACCAATGATGAAACGACCGTTAAGATTGGCAACATCTTTTTCGGCTCGAAGGGTTGGATGCATCTGGATGGCAATAACGCTTCTTGGAAGACTTATTTTGGCCGCGAAAATACCCCTGGTCCTAGCGACGCCGGCACCTCCGAAGGCGCTGACGCCATGAATCTGGCGGGCACTGGCGGTTCTGAGCACTTCGTGAACTTTATTAATTGTGTTCGCTCCGGAGATTGGATGGCTTTAAACGCCGACGTGCAGGAGGGGCACATGTCGTCTGCCTTGTGCCACATGGCGAACATTTCGTATCGCTTGGGTCGTGAGCTGGATTTCGATTCCTACTCGGAAAAGTTTATTGGTGATGAGATAGCCAATAATTATTTGACACGTGAATACCGCCATCCTTATGTGATTCCGGAAAACGTGTGAAATATGCTCTTCGCGATCACCCCCCTGTGCAATACAAACGAAAAAGGCGAGTCAAAAGCTCGCCTTTTATGTTCGCGTACAGGGGTACGATCAAACTGGGACAATGCCTTTTCGTGGAGGTCTTTTCTTAATGGGGGAGAGGGTCATTACAGTCGGGTGCATGAGCTGCCAAAGTTAGAGCTAAATGGAAGTGCCCTGAAAAAAGATGTCATCCGAGACGGCGCCAAATGTGCTGGTGAAGGCATCGACCACTTCAGCGCTGAGTTGGGAGCCACGCAGGGCAAACAATACTTCCTTGGCCGCGTCTGACGAGAATGGTTTCCGATACGGCCGCCAAGTCGTTAACGCATCGTACACGTCGGCGACCGCGATAATGGATGCGGCCAAGGGAATTTGATTTCCTTTCAGGCCGTTCGGATAGCCGTTTCCATCCATTGTCTCATGATGATAGAGGATTGAGTCAAGAATGACCGGATGATCAATCATTCGCGAGACGATGTTGTAGGAGATAACCGGGTGACGGCGGATTATCTTCTGCTCGATGTCTTCCAATGCTCCCCTCTTATTCAGAATATTATCCGGGATCGCAATTTTACCGACATCATGCAGGAGCCCACCGAGTTCTAAGGCGCTGGTCCAGAGTTGATCCATCCCCATCACTGTAGCGATATTGCGCGCCATAGAAGCGACGCGCAGGCTGTGACCGCGTGTGTATCGGTCCTTGGCGTCCAAAGCGCTCGACAAGGCCAAGATGGCATTAAGATGATTTTTGCGAATGGCCTGTTTCTGTGAGGTGACCTTTTGCCTAAGCCTTTCACCAAAATAGCGCTCCGACCTTTTCCGTTGTGATTCCGATATGGCGCGGGAAATGGTCAATTCAATATCGGTGATATGGGGGGGCTTGGGGATGAAATCGAATGCCCCTTCCTGCAAGGCGCGACGAACGGTGGAAAAATCCGTCAATCCGGAAATCATCACCACAGTGGAATGGGGTTGGCGATTTCGCATGGTCTTGCAAAATGTGATGCCATCCATTCCGGGCATGTTTATGTCAGCCAGAACAACTGAGTAATCGTGCGAATCGGCCATGTTTAGCGCCGAGTCTGCGCAAGGCGCCGCATCCACGTGATAACCTGAAAAAGTCAATACCGAGCTTAGGAGATCTCGAACGCCTTCATCATCATCGACAACCAAAACTGAGCTACGATTATGGCGGTTGTTTTTTTCCATAATAGCCTTGAATAGGATAACCAGGGAGGAGAAACCGGACGGATAGCCCAAGCAACGCGGCATTCTTGCCAACCGCCAAATTGCTATAAAAAAAGGGCGCTGAAAGTAACCTCAGCGCCCGCCAAGGTGTCTACCCTTCCGCTTCGCAACCCACACACACCTGACACAGTGCTCAAAAGCACTGGGGATAATATAATACTTGCTCTCAAAAAAGCAAGAGAAAATTACTGAATTTTTCGCAAATTTTTACTAGCTGTGCGGGTTTCTACTCCGTTTTGAGATTAAAAAATGCTCACCGGGTTATTGAGAATTGCTATCCACGAACAAATCTGCCGAGTCCGATGATTCTGGGTGCATGGCAAGCGCCCATGGCACTCTTGGATCGACCTAAACCCGTCCACAACTTTCACATTTTTCTTTTCAAAGGGAAGTTCAGGCTACTCTCGGGGGAAAGCAACAAAAAAGCCCCTGCGCAAGTCAGCAGGGGCCTCGTAATGGGAAGAAAACCAATTGTATTAATACATATCCTCGCCGTGGGGCATCGGGGGAGTCGCAGGTTTCTTTTCCGGCTTTTCAACGATGGTCGCTTCAGTCATGAGCAGAAGCGCCGCGACGCTGGCAGCATTCTCCAAGGCAATTCTGGCGACTTTGGTTGGATCGATCACGCCGGCCTTGTAGAGGTCTTCGAATTTCTCGGTATCAGCGTTGAATCCGAGAGAACCCTGACCTTCCTTCACCTTTTGCACCACGATGGAGCCTTCCCAGCCGGCATTCTCCGCAATCTGGCGAATCGGCTCCTCAAGCACGCGGCGCAAAATATCGATGCCGACTTTCTCGTCTCCGTCTGCGGATAGCTTCTCGAGCGCCGGAATAGCTCGCAGGTACGCTACGCCGCCGCCCGGAATGATACCTTCCTCAACGGCTGCGCGAGTCGCATGCAGCGCATCCTCGACTCGGGCTTTCTTTTCTTTCATTTCAACTTCAGTCGCTGCGCCGACATTGAGAACCGCGACACCGCCCGCTAACTTTGCCAGACGTTCCTGCAATTTCTCTTTGTCATAGTCAGAAGTGGAAGTCTCGATTTGCTTCTTGATCTGGGCAATGCGGCCCTTAATGTCTTCCGTCTTGCCGCCGCCTTCGACGATAGTTGTATTGTCCTTGTCGATGGTGATGCGCTTGCACTTGCCGAGATCGGAAACCGTGGCGTTTTCCAGCTTAAAGCCCGCTTCTTCAGAAATGACTCGACCGGCGGTGAGAATGGCTATGTCTTCCAGCAATGCTTTTCGACGATCACCAAAGCCAGGGGCTTTAACCGCAGCCACGCGCAAAGTGCCGCGAATCTTGTTGACCACCAATGTGGCGAGCGCTTCGCCCTCAATGTCCTCGGCAATGATGAGCATGGACTTGCCCATTTGCGCCACTTTCTCCAGAATCGGCAGCAAGTCTTTCATGGCGCTGATCTTTTTGTCATGGATGAGGATCAAAGGTTCGTCCAAGATTGTCTCCATTGTTTCCGGATTGGTCACAAAATAAGGAGACAGATAGCCGCGGTCGAATTGCATACCTTCGACAACTTCCAAAGTGGTTTCAGTGCTCTTGGCTTCCTCGACTGTAATAACCCCGTCTTTGCCCACTTTTTCCATGGCATCTGCAATAAGATCGCCAATGGCCTTGTCATTATTAGCCGAGATGGCGCCGACTTGAGCGATTTCCGTTTTGCCCGGTAACGGTTTGCTGATCTTTTTGATTTCATCGACAACCACCTTGACACCTTTTTCGATACCACGCTTGATGTCCATCGGATTAGCGCCTGCCGTGACATTGCGTAAACCTTCACGCAGAATCGCTTGAGCCAAAATAGTGGCAGTGGTCGTTCCGTCGCCTGCTACGTCGCTGGTCTTGGAGGCAACTTCTTTTACCATCTGGGCACCCATATTCTCCAGCGGATCCTCCAATTCAATTTCTTTTGCCACTGTTACGCCGTCCTTGGTAACGGTGGGGGCGCCAAATTTCTTGTCTATTACAACATTGCGTCCTTTTGGACCCAGAGTTGCTTTGACGGCTTCTGCAAGCTGATCGACACCTCTTCTAAGAGCATTTCTTGCATCTACATTAAACTCTATAATCTTTGCCATAACTATCCTCCATTGCTTTATTTTTCAGAGTGAAGTTTCGTTCTAATTATATTATTGCGAGAATGTCGCTTTCTCTCATGATCAAATAGTCCTCGCCGTCGATGGTGACTTCCGTTCCAGAGTACTTTCCAAACAAAATTTTGTCACCCTTTTTCACTTGCATCTCAACTTTGGCGCCGTTGTCGGATATTTTGCCGGGTCCTACAGCAATGACCTCGCCCTGCTGTGGTTTTTCTTTGGCTGTGTCGGGGATGATGATGCTTCCCTGCTTCATTTCTTCTTGTTCGAGGGGTCTGACAACAACTCGATCTGCCAATGGCTTAACGTTCATAATCAATCCTCCATACTTAGGTCAGCTGATCTTTCTATTGCTGATGTGGTAGCACTCGATGAAATAGAGTGCTAATCGCGCGCCAAATTTAAAAGATTTTGAAATTTTGTCAAGGGAAATTTTTTATGGCGATTTTTCAAAAAGGATTGAAGCAGCAGGTTTTTGCAATCGGCTTTTTTGATGGTAAAGAGGCAGTTAACTTGTTGACAGGTGTGAAACTCAATCATGTGGGGCGGACTGGAAAGTCAGTCCTTCACCAGCGCCCTAACAAAGCAAGAAACAGAAGAACGTCGAAAAGCTGTCGACTTTCAGGTGCAGTCCTGTGAACACGGCTAATTGAACCCAAGGATTCGGCGGCTGCCGCTGAGCCTTTATTCCCCTGCCTGCTAATGCCCCCCAATTATACCTTGAAATTGATGGCAAAAATCGGTATAATCGTCTGTCTGGTCAGATTTTCTAAGGATCACTCAATTGAGCACAAAGCATTCGGACATCCGAGTTTTGCCCGAGAATCTAATCAATAAGATCGCCGCCGGCGAGGTGATTGATCGCCCTTCATCGGTCGTCAAGGAATTGGTGGAGAATTCAATCGATGCCGGTTCGACCCAGATTACCGTGATCATCAAGGGCGGCGGATCCTCCCTTATTCAGGTTGTGGACAATGGCAGCGGCATGGACGAGCAAGATGCAATAATGGCGTTTCAGCGGCACGCGACGTCCAAAATTCGGACCTATCGCGATCTTGAGCATGTCACAACTTTGGGTTTTCGCGGCGAGGCGTTGGCGAGCATCGCGTCGGTATCCAGAGTCGAATTGAGGACCGTACGGCAAGACGCCCTGGAAGGCACAGCGATACTGTTAGAGGGCGGGACGATGCTGAAAGTCGACAAAACGGGTGGTAACGCTGGTACCTCCATAGCCGTGAAGAACTTATTCTTCAACACGCCGGCTCGGAGGAAGTTTTTGCGCGCGGAGTCTACCGAATATCGACACATCCTTTCGGTCCTCAATCATTTTACCCTGGCTTTTCCGCAGATCAGCTTTGTCCTGGTCAATGAGGGAAACGAAGTATTCCATCTAAGACCGTCCGATCTCCGACCGCGAATCGGCGAAGTCTTGGGAACGCGAGTCGGCAACAATTTGATCGAAGTGCAGGATGAGAGCGCCCTTTTGGCTATCAGCGGATTTGTCGGCAACTTTGACATGCTGCGCAAGTCGCGTAATGATCAATACCTTTTCCTTAACGGCCGCTACATCTCGGACCGAACGCTCAATTATGCCATTACTTCAGCCTTTGGCAGCACTATCCCCAAGGGAAATTATCCGCTTTACATCATCTTTCTGCGCATCGATCCGGAGCGGGTGGATGTCAACGTCCATCCTACCAAGAGCGAAGTCAAGTTCGCTGATCAACGCATGCTTTATGAGCTGGTGCGCTCGGCTGTCAAGCGAGCGCTGACGACGGACAACATCGTTCCCGAAATGCAGCAACACCGTCAAGTTGCCTTGGAAGATTTGCACCGGCGATTTCAATCCTCGTTGGCTGACGACATGCGCAATTTCTCTTCCCAACAGGCAAGGATGGATTTTGACAAGCCAATCTCCCGCGCACCTTTTTTTCCAGGACGCCGCGAACAGAGCTCCACTTCTCCTGGGCAGGCGCCGAGTGCTCCGAGTTTTGCCGGCTCGCCGCCTCAACAGGAGAATTTGATGGTTTGGCAACTGCAAAACAAATATATCTTGTCGCAAATAAAAAGCGGACTGGTGGTCATCGATCAGCATGCGGCGCACGAGCGTATCCTCTACGAACGGGCAAAAAAGAATTTTGTCGAACAAGCTGCCTCATCGCAGCAGTTGCTCTTTCCACAGACTGTTGAGTTGGCGCCAGAAGATTATGAATTCCTGATGGAAATCTCGCCGCTTTTGGAGAAGATCGGATTCATCCTCAAGAGCTTCGGCTCACGAACCGTGGTCGTCGAAGGGGTACCTGCCGGCATGCGTATTGAGAGTGAAGACAAGATTTTGCTAGATATTCTTGACGAGTACAAGGTGAACCTTGGCAGCGAGGTGGACATGCAGGAGCGGGTGGCGAAGAGCTACGCCTGCCGTTCGGCTATCATGGCGGGTGACAAGCTATCCTCGACTGCCATGAATGCCTTAATCGATGAATTGTTCAGTACCGAGAACCCGTACTTTTGTCCGCACGGTCGCCCCGTAATTCTGACCATTTCTACCGATGAGCTTGACCAGCGTTTTGAGCGAAAATAAAGTTCTCATTATAGTCGGCCCGACGGCCGTGGGCAAAACCGAGGTCGCTATTCGGTTGGCGGAGTCGACCGGAGCGGAAATCGTTTCGGCGGACTCGCGCCAAGTTTATCGGCATTTGGATATCGGCACGGCCAAACCCACGTTAGATGAACGTCAACGCGTGCCTCATCATTTCATAGATATTCGCGACCCGGATCATTATTACAGCGCGGGTGAATATGGGCGGGATGCGCGGCAGTGCATTGCAGAGCTGCAACAACGCAAAACCGCTCCCATCGTGGTCGGTGGATCGGGATTCTACATTCGGGCATTGGTAGACGGCCTATTCGCGCCGAGAATATCAGATGTGGCAGTCAAAGAGAAATGGCGGGCGCGCATTGGGCAGGAGGGTAACGAGGCCGTTTTTTCTTATTTGCGTCAAATCGATCCTGTTACCGCGGAACGCCTGCATCCGAACGATACGCAACGGATTGTTCGGGCGCTCGAAGTCTATGAGATTTCTGGTCAAGCAATTTCCCAATTTCGCCGCGGAAATGAAGAGGCGGCGACTTTTGCTCCTGTTTTCGTCGGTCTTACTCGCGATCGGAAGGTGCTATACCAACGGATCGAACGCCGGGTCGACCGAATGCTCGCTGCGGGTCTGGTTGAAGAGGTGACCGAATTGCGCAAAAAGGGTTGGGGGCCGGAATTGAATGCGCTGCGAACAGTCGGCTATCAGGAAGTGTTCGGATTTCTCGACGGCCAATATTCATACGAGGAAATGGTGCAGAAAATCAAAACCAGCTCCCGTCAATACGCCAAGCGGCAAATGACTTGGTTCGGCAAGGATCAGCGAATTCATTGGCTGGAGATGGACGATAAATCCATCGAAGACGTGTTGCGGGAGATCAAAACCATAATGGAATGAGCTGACTGTTCGCCCAATGGTTGGGCCGTTTTGCCCGAGCTTTTCAATCCGGGTCTCAAGCTTGTTTCCCGTGAATACATTGATTGCCTTTGTTTTCAATTTTTACATATGATTCCTGTGATGTGGATAGAGAGCAGTATATGTTGTCAGACAATTCGCAGCCGTCGTTCGACGCAAAAGCGCGACAGCGTAGAAAGAATCGATTGAAAGCGGAAAAGTTTGGGCGGTATTTCCTGATCAGCATTCTGATGGGCACCATGATCGTGTTCTTCAACATGGTCAAGATCTTTTTAGTGCCGATTATTCTTGCTGCGGTGTTTACCGCGTTCTTTTACCCGTTGTATCAAAGACTGCTAAGGCTATTTCGCAACCGCCGAGGAGTGAGCTCTCTGGTCACTTGCTTAATTTTGTTGTTTGCCTTTCTGATTCCCACCTACATCGTCGGCCATTTGGTCGCTTTGGAGGCCATTCACTTTATTCAAATGGTGCAGAAGGACCTGCAAGAGCTGCTGCGGAGCGGCGATTCCGTGCTCTTTATTGCGATTCGGAACGATAAAATTGTCGATTGGCTCAAGCTGCACCAAACAACTTGGCAGCCGTATTTGGAAGAGGGAACCAAGCTAATCGGCACAACGTTGGCCAACCTCATTAATAAGACTTCGAAGGGAACTTTTCAGCTTATCACCTACCTGTTCATCATGTTCTTCAGCATGTATTATTTTTTTAGAGATCGTGAACAGATTGAGCAGCGATTAAAATATCTCAGCCCGCTCAGCGAATCCTACGAGGATGCCATTATTTTTCGCTTTCTTTCGATCTCCCGTGCTACGGTGCGAGGAACCCTGGTCATCGCTCTGATCCAGGGCGGCCTGGGCGCTGTGACGTTTTGGATTTTTGACATCGATTTGGCGCTCTTTTGGGGTGTGATCATGGCCATCCTCTCGGTGATTCCGATTGTCGGACCTTACCTGGTCATGTATCCCGCGGCCCTCTTGGAAATTTTGTATGGTCATGTCTGGCAGGGAGCCGCCATCGCGGCGATTTGCGCCATTGTGATTTCCAATGTTGATAATGTCCTTCGCCCACGTCTGGTCGGGCCTTACCCTGGGATGCACGATTTGCTGGTGTTCTTCTCGACGGTGGGGGGAATCAGCATGTTCGGCGTGCTGGGGTTCATCGTCGGCCCGGTCATCACCGCCTTATTTCTCGCACTGCTGGATATCTATGCCTACGAATTCAAGTCCCAGCTCAGTCCCGAAGTCGAGGTCGAAGAAAAGCCCATTGAAGAGAGCGTTCCTGTCCCGTAGCAGGAATAGACGGATTCATCCACTTGATGACCGCGCAATCGCAACGCTTCTTGGTCAGGCTTGACCGGAACATGAAAGCGTGCGGTGCCGCCGTAATCTCCCCTGCTTAACAGGCCCCACTCTGCTGCGCACCGACTTACCTACCCTTGCCTAGCGGCTCCGGCGGCCTATTGCGAAACCCTTTAATGCGATGAAATGTCAAATAATTGGCGTCATGGCCCCGGGGCGCGCCGCCCAGACCGTCCTCGCAGGCCGTGCGGCTGACAAAGATGATGTCTTCGCCCTCGAACAGCCAATCGACGTACTGCCAGGCGTGCTTTTTCTCGTCGGCATGAAAAAGTAGCGGTGATTCTACTTCCCAGTCGCGCAGATCGGTGGAGGAGATCAATACCAGATTATTGCGTTCAGCCTCCGGATTCGTCTGCTTGCTGACGATAGACCAATACCGGGAAGTTTTCTCATCCCAATAAATCGTGAACTTGACGCCGCCGCCGGGCATGTCGATCCAGTCTTTGCTCATATCGAAGGAAAGCTCTCGCCCATCTTCTGACACGTGCACGATGGCCGCTTTGTCCTTCCCGCCGTTGTTGGTGCGGAGAATGTTCACAATCTTTTGCTCCGGATCCAAAACGACGTTTCCTTCCAGCCAGACGAATTCATCCGGCTTGGGCAGCCGCTCGCTAAACGTCCAGCTATCCGCCTGAAGCAAATCGGCGTCCACCGGCGCACTGATGACCATCGTTTCGAACGCGCCCCATTTTCCGCCGGTGAACCCTTCCATGGAACGCCAGATTCGACCGTTGTGAATCAACACCGGGCAAGGGGCACAATGATAGCGGCCTTCGCGCAGCAAACCGGTTGTCGGCCCTTGCGGATTAGACCAGGTCTTGCCGCCATCATCGGAGCGGCGAATGAGCACGTCGCCGTACTCGTTGCGCGTCCCAAGCAGGTAGAGCTTGTCGTTGTGTACAAATAGCTTGCCCCAGAAGCAAGGCTGGATGTCTGCGATCTTTTTCCACTTCTTGCCTTTGTTTTTGGACAGAAAGACTACGCTTTTCGGATTCGTCATGTGTTGGGCTTGCGGCCCAAAAAAATCATGCGAAGCGACGTAGTCACCATTTGGCAAAATGGCGATGCTGGGAGAGCCAATGTAACGCCCCGAGGAAGCCGGGGAGTAATCGATGATGACGCCAGGAACTTGGGAATGGTCGGGTTTGCGGCTGCTGGTGGATGCGCAAGCGAGCAATGAAATGAGGTATAGGAAGATCCACGCCAAAGCCAATCGCTTGGAACGGTGATGCTTGACCATTGTTCTCTCTAATCTCCTCTGCTTGACGATCTTTGTTTTAAAGGTCCCGCGTGAGTTCCCACTGGTGGTCTCGTGGCCTTCGGAAAACCTCATAGCTGAGCCTAAGGAAAAATATACTTCCCCAGAATCTCCAGCAGGGGATTGGCATCCGCCGGACAGAATCCCAGCGGATTGTGTCGGCGCCAGCCCTCGGCCAATTCGCAGCGACCCGAAACCGCGCCCATTTCACGTCCCAAATCCTTCATGTAGTTTACGTAAGCGCCAATCCCCTGACTGCGATCCAGCCATTGTTGCTGGCTCCGGTGCTCGGCCAGCATGGCGGCTTTTTCCTCGATCACCGAGCCGATGTCTACAAAGAATTCCGGCTGCACCAGATTGTTGAGTGCATCCCGATTGCCGTGTGGCTGGGCATGGTAGACAACAATATCTTTGCTGATGGGGTCCCGAGGAGGAGTTACGGAAAAGTTTCTCATTCCCCGAGAAAAGGCGGCCGTGACCGCCAGACGGCAGGCGATCGTATGATCTTCCATATAATCCTGCGGGGAAGGCAGCAGCAGGAGGTCCGGGGCTACGGCGCGCATGATCGAGCCCATTTTGGCTAAAAGCTTCTTCTCATAGAATATCTCCAGATCGGGAACCAGGGGAGGGTGGAACACCGCACCGATATGCGCCACGGCTCTTTGCGCTTCCCGCAACCGGATGGCCGCAATAGTCTTGGCGTCGTGTTCCACGGAACCGCATGAGCCGTTGGCGATGTTCATGTAATGGATTTCGCAGCCCGCCTTGGCCAACAGAATCAGCGTTCCCGCCATACCGAACTCGATATCGTCGGCGTGGGCGGCGACGGCGAATATTCGGCAAGCCATCTCAGTGCATCTCCACAGCGCAGGTGCCCAGACCGGGACGGAAGAAATTGAACTGCACGTTGGGATGATCGGCCAGTAGCGACATGGGCACGGAAGCATCCGCAATCCGCTTGGAAATCATCAGGGTGGTCAGCCGCATGCCGAAAGGATTGTCGTGATGACCCGGATGCCAGATAGAAACCTTCTCCGCCTTCCAAGTCTCCACCGGTCCCACAGTGACGGCCTGCTGCGGGACGTTTTGCACCGTGCCGCCGCCCGAGGTGCGCGCATTCTGCATCAACGTCATCGGGTGCAGGTCTACGACTCGCGTGCCCAGCTTGCGATACTCTTCGGGAGAGGGCGGCGCGTCTTGGTAAGCACCTTCTCTCTTTGGCGGCTCGTTGAAGGCCCAGTGCTTGACTTCGCCCTGACCACCTTGCATGACCAGGCAACGCGCTCTATCCCAGCTTTTGACGAACTCGGTCGGGTCTGCTGCTGGAAAATGCAAGTTCTCCGCCGGCATGGCCAATTCGGGCCGGATGCGATTGAAGCACAGCTCCATATCGGCGCGAGCAAAGCCAAGCGGGAAATCCAGCGAGACCTCTTTGCCATGAACGACCCATTCGTCCATGCCCCAGAAGTGGCAGTGCTTGAGGGATAACCCCAACTCGTTCACCAGACGCGCCACCAAGGGAAGCTGCTCGGTCGGGCCGATGGGACCGCAAACGCCTGCCGGACGGTCTTCCGTAGCCTGCCGCCAGGCGGTGATGTACTCCAGAGCCTCCGCGAGATAGAATTCTTCGATGTTGTCATAGAAGCGAATCGTAAAACCCTCTCGTTCCAGACCACGAATGTCCTTCTCCGTGAGCGCCGCTGCCTCGTCAAGGATTTCCCGATCCAGCGTGGTATAATCCCACCACTGTGGGGCTACTGTGCTGAGTGCTCTCATCATTCCTCTCCTGAATTTCAGTTGCCGCTAAAGAAACGACTGCCCGCTGGCAAGAGTCAAAAGTTAGAGTCCGATCCATGAACCCCTGACCACCGACGGCTGGCCACTGGCCGGTCGTCTGCTGTTTCCTCCTTGGCTGCTTGGACTGCGAGGTGGATCATGCCAAGAACACCAAAAAGGGTGAGAACAATGTTTGACCAGAGCTCAATGCCGTGCATCGGCCGGCCAATTGCACTAAAGCCAATCCAGATGCCGATCATCGCGTAAAGGTTGATGGCGAATGCCGTGAAGGCAAACAGCCGGCCAAGCCGCCGGTGGAGACTTTTCTTGGCAATCAGTAGAATGCCTCCAACGAGCAGCGCCGGGCCGGCGACCAATGTATCGGACCAAACATACCCCCAATTGAAACGGCCCAATGGCAAGGTGGCCATCTCGGCATCCGCCGAATTCGGTCTCAGCAATTTACTGGTTTGGATGACAAAGAATGCACTGCCGCCCAAGATTGCATAGCAGGCGATAAGGAGCGTCGTTACCTTGGATCGTCTCATGGCGTTTGGCCTTCGCTTTTCATTCTGCCGATTTCTTCTCACCAGAATCCTCAAGGATCTTGCCGTCGGGGGCCACCGTGACCTCCGCTGATTTGCCGTCGGCGGTTTCGAGAACGATCTCGTATCCTTCTAAAGCATCCTTGCCGTCATTGACCGCAATAATCTCCATAATCTCCTTGATCCCCGCTTTGGGGTACTTTGCCTCCACTACCTTCTTTACAGGTTCAGGGAGATCACTTGCCTCAATCGCCTTTTCCCAGTTGTGAATCGAGCCGTCAGCCCTGATGTCCGCCTCGAGTTTCCGACCGCCCTGCTCGAATTCGATGTCGTAGACTGTGATGTCGCCTTCCTTTTCTTGACCCCATTTGTGGATTTCTGCCTTGGGAAATTTGGCCTTCAGGCCGTCCATCACCACTTGTGGGATTTTATCCACCTGGAGGTCGCCCTGGGCTTTTCTTTCGCTTGCCGTTTTGTCATCTTGCTGTCTACAACCTAGGGTAACAAAGAGCAAGAGAATGAACGGAAGAACGGAAAATCTGGTAAAGTTCTGCATTTTTGCCTTCCTTTCAATTGATAATGATTCTTTCCTGCCCAGACCCTGAATTTTGCTACTCATTTCAACGCTCGGTGTTGGAAGCCCAGCGATTGGTCTGCGACCACAGAGCGGTCTGAAAGCATTGAGTATCTCTCTTCGCACAGCGCGTTGAATGGAAGCAGGATGTGGCCATGTTCTCCTAAAGCTCCGGCTCCTTGCCAATAATTGCATACTCTTCGAAAACCGCATGCATAATGGTCGTGCGCGTGTTGGTGGTGAAGACGATATGAATCTTGCCGTCACGAGTCTGAATGGCATACGGATAAGCGAAGGTATTGTCCCCCCCGGCGATGTTGCGCCGATAGGGATAGCTCTTGTCGCCGTCCGTCGATACGGCTACCGTCAACGGCGTGCGCTCGTTCATACTGTCATTGTACACCAACAGCAAATGCCCGTTCTGCAGCTTGATAAAGTCCACGGCAGAATTGGGATTGCGAAACTCTGTCTCCACCGCTTCGCTCCAATTATTGCCGCCGTCGTGGGACTCGGAGCGTAGCATGTAGCCATGCGTGGTCGGGAGAAAATCGCCGCCGCGACGGATATAGGCTACCAGATAGTCGTTGGTAAGCTGCACGGCCTGAGCCTGCAAATTGCCGGTGGGGGATTTGATGCGCCCGGTCTCGGTCCAGGCCTTGGTTTTGGGATTGTAGCGCATAAAGTAGGAGGAGGTCGTCGCGGCGGTCTTTTCCCGGTCTTCGCCGGTCTCGTGGTACATGGGCAAAAGATAGTCGCCGTTGTTCAAAACGATGGGCTGGCCCCGCACCATAGTTCCCTCCTCAAAGTTGAGCATGAAGGAATCCGACCAGGTCTCCGCGCCGTCCTCGGAGATTTTCACCTTTACCCGCGCGTTGGACCAGGTCTTGCCGTAGCGGTTCACGTAGAAGAGCCACACGCGACCGTCCGGCGCCTGCCATACCACCGGATTCCCTTCGCCGCGATCCGGCGTGTCGGCGATGACCTTGGGATCGGACCAAAGAACTTCCCCTACCTTGAGACGAGAACCATACACGGCGGTATCGTCGCCGTATTCACCCGATCCGCCGTAATAGGCGAGATAAAGATCGCCGTTGACAAGCTGGGTGATGGAGGCGGGATGCTTGTATTGGCCCGGGTGCTCCGGGCCAAAAACGCGATATGTGTCGATGTTGTAGCTTTGGGCGTAAGCGGCCACAGCAAAAAGTGATAGCAAGATCACACCACATTTCATAGTCGATCTCCTTGTTCAATATTTTCTCCTTCTTCTGCTCGTGCTCCTACTCCTGCTTATCCACCTGTTGCTGATCTGAGAGCGTTCTCGAAAAGCCGAGCAAGAGCACAAGCAGGAGCACGAGAAGGATGATTTCACTCACTTGCCGCTGCGCGCGAGTAGTGCTGTTTCGCCCAGGCCACGGTCGCTTCTGCTGCTTCCTCAACGTCTGTTGGTTCCTGCCGGAATCGCTCGCGAAAGCGCCGGTCGTTGATCACGAACGGCTCGTCCCATTGGTACAGCATCTCATCTATTTCTCGCACCAGCGGAACAAAGATTCCGACCGCCTTCACCAGCCAGCGGGGCAATCCGCCGAGCTTGATCTCTTGTCCTAACTTGCGCGAAAACCGGGCTGCCAGCTCACGCACGGTTTCAGCCGGCGCGCACGGAAGCATCCACGCCCGGCCGTACACGTCGCCTTCCGCGCAACCGAGCGTCATCAAGCCGGCGGCAACGTCGGGGATATAATGATAAGTGTGAATCGCGTCAGGGGCAACGGGCATCCGTACTGTTCTGCCCGCGAGCGCCGGTCGCCAAAATTGATCTCCCAAAAACGTCAGGGTGCCGCCGGGACCGTAATAATCAGAGGCGCGTCCGGAGGTAGCGAGCACGTCGCCGCGTTGATGGGCGGCGAACAGGCGCTCGGCGGCACGAGCCCGAATCTCTCCCTTGCGGCTGCATGGATTGAGCGGAGAGTCCTCATCGAGCGGCCGACCGCCTGGCCGACCAAGCATGTAAACGTTGTCGAGCACCACCAGACGAGCGCCTGCGCGCCCCGCTGCGGCGATTAGATTGTCCATCCAGCGCGGCACCAACTCGGCCCAGAGACGTCTGTCATACGGGGGATTCATGCAATGGTAGACTGTCGCCGCGCCTTGAGCCGTTTGGGTGCAGAAAGCCGAATCAGCGGCGTCTCCCCGAATGACCTCTAAGCCCGGAGGCACACCCGCAGGCGACCTTTTGGCGATGCGCACTCGCTTGCCGGCATTCAGTAGAAGCCGTGCAAGGGGCTGTCCCACCTGGCCTGCTCCGAATATGACGTGAAGCTCGGTGTTCATGTTAGATCTCCTGCATGTGCCTTGGCGGTCCAAGGCAGATTCCTATCCCGTGCTGGAGGGCTTGGATTGATTCCCCAAAAGCGTTTTCATTCAGACACTTTATAGAAAGCAGTTCTATTCTTGGCGTGCGAATCCCCAAAAGCAAAAAAGGCATAGTACGAGAGCGGTTTGTCCTATTCTGTGACTGGTGGTTGTTCTCATAAAAACTTTCCCAGTCTATGCCGTTTTTTCATCAAGAACTTGGTGAATAATAGCGAAAAATGAAAAGACAAGCAAGGGGAAAGTTGGGGAGGACTGGAAAGTGAAGGGAGATGAACTTAGATCCCGGGGTCTGCCAGACCCGAGATTTGATTGAGCAAATGACTGGGGTCCAAATGCCTACATTTTCGAGATGCTGATATTGCCGCCGGAGGTGCGCAAATAGAGCAGCGGGCCGCCGCCGTTCACTTTGGCCTGCAAATTGGATTTGCTGATCTCACCTTGCACGGTGACCGGGAAATCGGTGCGCACGCGCCCGCCGCTGGTGTGGGCGTCCAAATCCACGCCAATGCCGTCCGCCAAATAGGCGACCACGCTGCCGCCGGAAGTGGACAAGCGACAATCGGCTGCCGGTTGCTTGGAGATGTGCGCCGTCACCGTCCCGCCGGAAGTAGAAGCGTCGATGCTGCCCATCACCTCTTCGACGCTGATGCTGCCGCCCGAGGTCTTGGCAACCACGTCGCCCTGGGCGCGATCGATGCTGATGGAGCCGCCGGAAGTGCGGGCATCGACTTTGCCGTTCACCTCTCCCAGATTAATGCTGCCGCCGGAGGTGGCCACGTCGGCCATGCCGGCGCAGCCTTCCAAGCTGATGCTGCCGCCGGATGTGCAGCCGTTCACCGGGCCGGTGATTTGGCCAAAGCTCAGGCTGCCGCCGGAAGTTTTACTGAATACTTCCCCTTCCAAATCGTCAACGGAGATGCTGCCGCCTGCGGTCTTGAGATCGACGTTGTATTTGCGCGGCACGGAGATGATGTAGCGCAGGCGTAGATTGCGGTGATCCCAATCGAATAGGCCGAGCTTGCCGCGCTCATACTTGGTGATGATGGAAACATTATTGCCGATGTGGTTGAAATCGATGTGCAGATCCTCCAAGACGCGATCGACCTCTTTTTCGCTGTGAGCTCTTACCGTGCGGATGATCTCGACCTCGACGGTGTTACCGCTGACCGCCTTGACTTCGATGGAGCCGAGATCGGATTCCACCGTCAGCTTGCCGCCCTCGGCCACCTGGAAGGATTTTTCGATGCTGTCTTCAAAATCGTCACGGGCACCGGCAGCCACCGGGAGCATGACTGCAATGGCCATGATGCCCAGCCAAACTATCGCATTCTTTGTTGATTTCATACTTGCTTCCTCCGTTCGAATCAAATGGTTTTCAGTCTGCATTATTAATAGATCTTGGCCACGAAGACACAAAGGCACGAAGAACGAGAAGATGAAAGAGAGCCTCGGTTTTTGGACCATGTTTTTGGACTGATTTGTGACTATTTCTTTCAATCCAAGACTAATACTTTGTGTCTTCGTGTCTTTGTGGCCTATGAATTATTCATGTAAAAGACTCCCCACCGCTAATGAACGGGCAAGATGGCATCTTGCCCAGCGGGCGGGGGTCGGCGGTCAGCGGTCAGCGATCAGTTGCCAGCAAAGGGTTAGATGGTATCTTGTCAAAGTTAATCCGTATGGCAAGATGCCATCTTACCCTACGCTGACTGCTGACTTCTGGCCGCTGCCCGCCACTTTTCTCTGCCTAACAGCCTACAGCCTAAATCCCTTTCTTTATTCGAATATCTCCTCCCCGCGTTTTGAGTATCACCGCGTCGCCGCCGCCGTTTATCTCGCCGGTGCTGCGCAGGATACGGCCTTCCGTTTCGCCGGGTTCCAATTTGGTGAGGGGAAAGTCGCTATAGATGTCATATCTTTTCAAAATGCTGTCCCGCCGGTCCAAACGGATTTCGGCGGTGATGTTCGCTGGGAATTTCGCTGGCAGAGTCAGCTCGATGCTGCCGCCGGTTGTTTCCAATTGGATAGCATGCGGCTTGGCAAAATCCGTCAGGGTGATTTCCAGCTCGATGTCGCCTCCGGTCGTAAAGGCAGTGGCCGCGCCGCGCACGTCAGTGAGGGATATTTCCCCGCCGGAGGTAGCAGCGGACAGGTTGCCGGCCACCTGCCGGATGTCGATGTCTCCGCCCGAAGTTTGCAGCCTGACCGTGTTTTTGCAGTTCATCAAGGTGATGTCGCCGCCCGATGTTTGCACGCTGGTCTCAGCAAAAATATCGGTCAAATCCACGTCCCCGCCGGATGTCTGCGCCTGCAAAGACCCGGAGATGTCCTTAAAGATCAAGTCGCCACCGGAGGTGCGCACGCGGCACTGGCCGGCCATCTTGGTCATCTCGATGTCGCCGCCGCGGGTGTTCAGCTCGATGGTTCCAGTCACGCCCTCGACGATCATGTCGCCGCCGGAGGTGATGATGTCCAAGTTAAACTTTTCAGGCACGCGCACGTTGTAGGTTCTATTGATTTCGTCGCGCCCGTCCTTAGCGCGCACGTAGATGGTGCTGCCCTCTTGCGAGTAACTGCTTTCGGAACGCTCGAGGATTTCCTCCGCCTCTTCGCGGGTGAACACGTCCATCAACAGCTCTTCTTTAATTTCGACGCTGTTGGATTTCCATGAGCTGATCTCAACGTCCCCGGAGGGGCCCTTCATCACCAACTTGCCGCCCGGTTCTGCGGAGAAGGTTTTTGAAACCGTCGTTTTGTACTCGCCACTATGGCCGGTAATTTCCTGGGAGGAGGCCGCTGTGGCAAGTAGGAAAACCAGAGCCAGTAATCTTGACGGCCAACGATTCGTTTTCATGGTTATTGTTCCCTTCCGATTTCCGAGGTTTGTAATTGTTCTCTATTCTTTGATTCTAATTTCTCAATCAACTGATTGGCGCGATAGCGGATGTAGGTGCTGGAATCCTCGCGCGCCGCTTCCAGATAATGGCCGCGGTCATCTTCGTTCACCTGCTGCCCGGTCAAGGCTTCAAACGCTTCGATTCGGAGGGCCAGATCGGCATCATACAAAAGAATTCGGATCAGGATGTTTTTGGTCGCCGCGGTCATCGGCAGGGCTTTCAGCACTTTCAAAGCCATCAGGCGCACGCCCTGATTCTGCTCTTTCTCCAGCAACTGCTCCACGGCATCGACCAGTTCGGGATCCAGTGTCTGTTGTCGCACCGCCACCGCATTGACGGTTTTGATGGCGTGCAGACGCACGGCGGGACTGGACTCTTCCAACATGGCGTGACGAAGCACCTGACGCACCGCGGGATCGGCCAGGTCGCCGCGCAGGCGAACATCGTTGATGGTGTTGTAGTAAATTTCCACCTGCCCGGTTGCCGGGTCGTACTTGAGTTTTTTCACTCCGGCCAAATAGGGATCGATGGCGTTATTGGCAATTTGAATTTGCCGGCTGGCAGCCAAGAGGTCTTGCAGATGAGACTCCTTGCTGGCAACGACGGTTGGCGACGCGGTTTGCCGACCGATGAGGAAGCCAAGGGCCAGGAGCAGCGTGGCGAAGCCGATTTGCCAAGCTGGGGCGGGCCGCAAGA
>DYKH01000281.1 GCA_020722685.1 Caldithrix sp.
TAGGCGTATAGAGCCGTCATCGAGCTGTGTTTTGCTGAACACCTTAGACAAAACAGTGCGAGATATTGATGAGAGCACTAATATCGTACTACATTGTCATGTGAGAGGTTTAGCCACTATCTTTCTGCCTCAATCATATTTTCAGATACAAAAATTGGGTTCGTCCGCCGCAGGAGAGCTTGTCTAGGAACCGCCTCGGCCACTTGCTCATACAGTCCAAAGAGATAGTACTTATGAGACAGAAGAAACTCCTTAAGTGTCTCAAACGGCACGTGCCTTCTGTCAGTTGGATTCATCCCTGCTTCCACCTGAATGATATCTATTCTTTGTTCAGCCAGCAGCCGCGCTGCTCCTTTCAACACGTCCAAGTCGCCGCCCTCTGTATCAATCTTCAGATAGCTAATATGCTCAATCCCTTTCGCCTGGCAAAAATCATCGAGAGTGTCAATGGTTACAGGTTCCATCCGCGCCTCTCTCTTCGGCAACTCGGGAGACTGGCCCAACAGAAAGAATTCATCACAGCCGCCTTGGAGAACCATTTGCCCAATTTTCTTTGAAGAACCTAACGCCAAACGATGGCACACAACGCGCCTCTCGCGGCGTAGGTTCTGCAGAAGGAGACCATATGTCTTGCTCACGGGCTCAAAGCAATACACGTGTGAGTTCGGGAATTCAGCCAAGAACAGCTTCGCAAATTGTCCGACATTCGCCCCGACATCAAAAACAATGTTGACTCGATACATCGGGAAGGCGCATTTAATGTCCCAAACGAAATCCAACCCCCGTGGAAGTCGGCGATAGATGCGCAAGCCCGTTAGCCACTCAACAAACGTCTTTGCCTTGGCCAGCAGGGTCAATATTATCTGTCGTCTTGTCGCGTAATATGAGCACATCGAACGCAACTCTTCGGATGAGACACAGCGGAGCTAACCCAAGATCGCTGGTGCCGTGATGCCTTCCGTTCCAGCCCCCAACGTGCGTCAGGCGCACATTGAGAAAGCGTGTCCTTCATACAGAGATATTTGATGAAAACTTTTCTTTTTTCCAGCAGCAAATGTGGTCAGCGGCCAGGTAAAACCTTGGCGGCACAAGGGAGACAAGCGGCATTCTTCAAATAAGAACGTGATCGTCCGCAGCAAACCTCGGCGGACAGGTCCGTTTTCTATACGTGTTCGGTTACGTCAACTCTGTTTCAAAACCGTGATAATACTGCTTGCCCCTCTGATGAATCGTGGTAGCCTACGAACCTGAATCAAGCACGGATAAAGGAACTCACCAGTGACGTGGCTCTCAGAGAGTGCATTCAATCTGCTGATTGACTACTATACCGAAGTGTTGTCACGTCCCTACGGATCCGGCGCAAGCCGCAAGAACATCTTGCCGTGGCTGAAGCAGCTCGATCTGGGTTATGTCTGCATCTACGCCAAAGGCCACAGCGGCTATACCACATGGCGAAGTTCTCTCAAGACTGAACATCCAATGCTGGCTCAGGACATGCCGGATCTGTTTCGAAAACTCACCAAAGAAGCCGGCTGCAGACTTGTACTTTATTACAGCGGACTTCTTGATGGCCTTGCAGGAGAACGTCATCCCGACTGGGTTATGCGTGATCGCAACGGCCAGCCCGCAGGAGCGTTCTTCAAGGATTTCAACGTCGCCCCTGCGCTCCCTGTCTGCCCCCGAAGCCCCTACTGGGACGAATGGGTAAAAATCCAACTCCGAGAGCTTATTGACCGCTATCATCCTGATGGGATATGGGTTGACGGCGACTGGCCCGGCCCTTGCTATTGCGAACGATGCCTCGAGAAGTTCCGGGAAGACTATGGCGTGTCCGGTTCTCTGGCTGAGCTGAGAAACCTGCCACAGTTTGACAACAACTTTTCAGTCTCATGGAACCGAATCACTCATCAATGGCGAACTCAATTCCGTGACTTCGTAAAATCGCTAAAACCAGACTGTGCCTACAGCGCGGGCAATGTCACCCTGTGGGCAAAATTCGCAGCCCCTTTTGATTGGCGGTCAGGAGATTTCTTTTCGCCCGGGTTTTTCAATCTGCACGATATAGCCAGGATGATGCGCTGGTACGGCACAATGGCTATGCCATATGATGCTTACATCTGCGACACATCCTTCAGACATGAGTTGAAGCATGTGCGCAGCCGGTCAAAAACGCTCCTGCGAATGAAGCAGGAGGCCGCAACCGTCGCTGCCAACGGTGGAGCAGTGGGATATTGGACCTACCCTCTTGGGAACGGCGCATGGGTCCCCTCCCGCATGCGAAAGGCTGTGGAGGTCAGAAAATTCATCAGAGAAAGAGAAGATATTTTCTGTCATACGCAAAGCGTTCCATGGACTTTGATTCTTGCCACTGATGAATCACAACCAACTTTTGGAAACAACGGAGTTAAAGGGGCGCATAAGGCTCTTGCGGCTCTCCATCGGTCGCCTGACATTCGCGATGCGTCAAACTGGCAGCCAAACCTGCCCTATAAACTCATCGTGATTCCAGAGCAAGCCGTCATTTCTCCACAAACCGTCTCAGAACTCGAGAAATACGTCCTCCACGGCGGCAAACTGCTTACAACAGGTTCTTCAATAACGTCTCTCCAGAAACTCATCGGCGTTTCCCTTGTGCGTCGGAACTCCATTGCAGATGGCCACGTGATACTGAAAACCCGTGATGAACCCACAGGTGTTGACTCTCCATGGGACAAAGTCGAGTGCGTAGACGCTCGAGAATTGTATCGCTTGTTCCTCTCCTGGGATCAATTCAATTCCAAATGTCGCAATCTTGCCAACAACTGGCCCATGCACGGGCAGATGGATGAGGAAAATCCGGAATACGCCGGTATGCCCGCCGCTGTAGTGAGGGATTTCGGGAGAGGACACATTGTCCACATATGCACCAGCCTCTTTGAGCAATACTTCGTGCTGGGAGATCCCCAAATACTCGCATGGGTGCGCGAAATTCTTGGCGTTCTCCAGCCTGACCCTCTGTTTGAGACAGACGCACCGTCGTGGGTTGACGTGTCTGTGCGCAAGAAAGAAGATCGTCTTCTGATTCACTTCGTAAACCAAAATCCAGGACGCGATCTATCCAAACAGAATACCTATGATTTATGGGGCGACGAAATTCCGATCATCGGCCCCATAACAGTCTCTTTGCAATCAAGCACCAGACCAGAGTCTCTCTCCCTAATCCCGTCCGGCGAAGCTGTTGATTTCTCTTTCTCAAATGGAGTTGTCAGCTTTGTTCTCCCTCGCCTCCACATTCACGAGTGCAGCCATTCCGAATTAGGAATTTTTCGGGTTAAAGAAGGCGATTTTCCCTTCTGTTTCGCTTAACAATCCGGTCTTATTGCCCCTTTTTCAAGAAAAATAATTTCCAACACATTTGTTTGTTGCATTAAATAACTACGTCTATTACCTTAGTGGCATGAAACCACAACCCAAGTCCGTCAATCGTCACGAAATGCTCCGTCAAAGCGCCCTGCGCCGGATCGGAGAAGTTGGCCCCTTCATTGAGGGGGCGTTGTGCTCGGTCAAACGCAGAGGCTGTGCCACCCCCGGCTGGCAACTGACCTATAAGCAAAAAGGAAAGACCAAAACCGTCTATGTGCCGATGGATATGGTCAAAGAGGTACAAGCATGGAAGCAAGAATACAAACAGCTCAAGCAGTTGATTCGAAAAGTGACCGCGCAATCGCTCGGACTGATCCGCACCCATGTCGCAAGCCGGTTGGCCGGCCGCCGAGCGCGGGGATTGATCCGGGCGCCGTTATCCAAGACTTCAAAGCCTTCTTGCAGGGAACGTTCCCGGAGCTGATCCGTTGGTTTGGCGAACTGCCGGATCCCAGGCGTCAGGAGCTATGTAAATATTCCGCCGCACATATCTGGTGCCAGCCTTTGATGACATTCCTGTCCCGTTGCGGGTCGCGTAACGCCTACGACCAGATCCGCAATTCGGGACAAGGCCCGGCGAATATCGGCGCGCTCTGCGGACAAGGACCGGACGATCCGCGTTTTGGCGAAGATGGCCCGACAGTTACTTGCTCAGACAATGCGGCGCGCCATGCCGGACGCGTTGATCCGGACCGCGTGGCCGAAATCCCTTTGAAAATGATTCGCGAACTTTTAAAACGTCGACTTCTTGATGGTTGCCGTTTGTTTGATACCCGGCATGTTCTTGTCGTCGATGGCAGTGTCCAGGAGAAGTGTCGGGCGGGATTTGAACTTGGTGGAAAAACTGCGCGAAATGGCTCGGAAGAAACAACCCGTTATCGTTACGTGCTTCAAATCGGCATTCTGGGGCCGGTTGGCATGTTTCTGCCCATGATGCACGAATCCATGGATATGCATGATCCGATCACGGACAAGGAAGACTGTGAAATCAAGGCTTTTGTTCGTCTGGCCGCGCGACTTAAAGCGAAATTCCCCAGATTATCATTTTGCCTGGTTGGCGACGCGCTCTATGCCACTCAAAATATCGCCGAACTTTGCGAGGCCTACGGCTGGAAATACGTTTTTACCCTCAAGGAAGGGAGACAACCTTCACTCTGGTCTGAAATGCTCAACCTGCTCCCGCTCGTTTCCGAAAACCATTTGACACTTGAACGGAAAACAGAGCAGGCAAACACCAGGCACGATTTCCGTTGGGTCGAACAACTTCCGCTGGGTGAAAAAAACAGATGCAACGTCATCCTGGAAGGAGATATTACTTCCGAGTCCGCCACGCTGTATGCCTGGATTACTAACTTCGGCTACCTAGTCGCCGAGCGTGTTGTCGCCATCAGTGGCGCGGCCGGAAGAGAAAGGCATCGTATCGAAGATCATTTCAATGTCCAAAAAAACAATGGGGCTGGGCTTGAACACGTCTTCTGCGCTGATCCGACCGCCAGTAAAAATTACTACACCTTTATGCAGATCGCCGAAATTCTCTGGCAACTCTTCATTCGAGGCTGCCTCAAACGTCTCTATCAATGGGCGCGCCGATCAACTCAGCAAGGTTTGGCGCGCGCTCTCGGTGAAGGCCTGCGAAACTATCGCTTACCCCCGGAGATACATCCGATCGGACAACTGCGCTTTGTCACGTAGCCGCACCTGCGCACCTGACGATCAAGCCCAGCCCATTGACATTCAAATCTTCCTTTACACGTTCGAAACACTAGAACGACAATCTTATTCCGCCCATTCGTCGTTGCGTTCTGTTCCCATGTGTTCCCGCTAACAACCGCCGATCTATAATTGCCCCGTAATCGGAATCGGCGCATTCCGCGGCTATAGTTTGCATATAAAAAGGGAAGTGGTTTATGAATATATGGATGCCATCAAGGCGTTCTTGTTTGAAGTTTTTGATGTTGAATAAAGAATGTGGGGTTTAATTTAACTATGAAGGCTGGTATCTATATTAGAGTTAGTACAGAGGATCAAGCGAAGGAAGGCTATTCCCTTGAGGTACAGATGGAATATCTTAACTCTTTTGCCGTACGCGAAGGATGTGAAGTTTTTAAGGTTTACTGTGATGATGGCATAAGCGCATATTCTACGCGGCGAGTTGCCTTACAACAGTTACTTGCGGACGCAAAGGAAAAGAAGTTTGGGCTTGTGCTGGTCTATAAGATAGACCGCTTTAGCCGTAATCTTAAAGACTTGCTTATGCTAGTAGATGAGCTGTTTTCTTATGGCGTTGGCTTTAAGTCTGCGACAGAGCCTTTCGAGTAACCATTAAGCTACCCGAAGAAACGGAGTTCTTTTAGAACATTTTCATCAC
>DYKH01000060.1:0-5991 GCA_020722685.1 Caldithrix sp.
GTAATCTTTTCATGACAGCAAAACGGGTGGAGTTGGCGTCCCAGGTGCTCAACGTGAAAGGATGCATGACAGTGTGTTTTTTGGGGGAGAAAGTGCACGCGAATTAGAGATTGCAATAATGTTCGCGGTTGTGATGGTTTTTGCGGGGTAATACTATATTCGTAGAAACGGTTTGCGCTCTCGCCTATCCGCTGAATGTCAGCCCAAGAACTCGCTTCTTATGCAACCTCTTAGCCAAAGACGAGCGCAAGGTTTATAAGGCGACATGTTGAAGACGATGCAGAAATTGCAACTCACCTCCGGTTCGCGCATTGCCGTTATCGGCGCGGGCCCTGCTGGTAGTCTTTTTGCTTTTTTTGCCAGGAAAATTGCCAAAGAGCGCCGCTTAGAACTGCAAGTCACCATTTACGACGGCAAAGACTTTCTAAGAACTGGGCCGCCCGGCTGCAATCTGTGCGCCGGGGTGATCTCCGAATGCATGGTTATAGCGCTTCGTAGAGAAGGCATCGTCTTGCCGGAACACGTCATTCGACAGCACATAAGAGGGTATTATCACATTCACCTTGGCGGTTGCTCATTCATCGATCCTCCCAGAACGTCCTGCTCCATCTACACTGTTTTTCGCGGCAACGGTCCGCGTTCCTCTCATTTCGATGAAAACATCAGCTTTGACGACCATTTGCTCCGTGTCGCCATTGCGAATGGGGCCAAGCTCGTGCGCGCGGCGGTCACCGATTTGCACTTGCCAAAGCAAGAAGGCGAGAGAGCCAAAATCTATTTTACCCAAAATAACAAACAGTGTGAGCACGAAGCAGACCTCATTGTTGGCGCCTTTGGCTTGAATACGAACATGCTCAACAAAGTAGAAAAATTGGGATTCGGTTACCATGCTCCCAAAGGATTGACCACTCTACATGCGGAATTTCCGTTACCCATCGCTGGATTGAAGAAGCATCTGCGGGATCGGATCGGTGTGTTCAGTCTCAAGCAGCTCGCCGACCTCCGATTTGGCGTCATAACGCCCAAAAGGGATTTTCTGACGGTAAGCCTCATTGGCAGGGGCACGCTGCGAAACGAGGCTTTGACACGTTTCTTACACCATTCTCAGGTGCGTTGCATTTTTCATGACAACGCGGCTGCGTTTACGTCCGTTTGCCAGTGTCGCGCAAAAATACCGGTCGGCCCTAGCAAGAAGCCGTTCACCAATCGAATGGTGATCATCGGCGATGCCAGCTTTTCCCGACATTTTAAAAATGGCATCTACTCAGCACTCCTCACTGCAAAGCTGGCGGCAGAAGCAGCTCTGACTTGTGGCATAACAGAAGAGAGCTTTCGCAAGAACTTTTACCAGCACGCGAAAAAGGAGATTGTCCGGGACAATTATATTGGCCGATTTTTATTCTTCGTGTCTTATTTCATGGCTCGAAATAAAGTTTTGCTCTCCTTCTACGCAAAGGCCGTAGGCGAAGGATCCCAATCGATCCTCGGCCGCATCCTGCAGCTATTTGCTTGGAATATGATGACCGGCGAAGTTTCCTACAGAAAAGTTCTTCGAGATTTGTTACTGGCGAAATTCCGCTCCATGCCGTCAATTGATGAGAGAGGCCGTATTTCGCAAACCAACGAGAGGGGGAATGGGCGAGCAAAGACCGGTGCGAGCGTCTCAAAAAGCAATGACCGACCCTCGAGAATAAAGTCGGGAGACTTGGTAGCCATTATCGGCGGAGGGCCGGGTGGCGTAGGTTGCGCCATCGCGTTGAAGAACATCGCTCGGCAAAGGGGCATCGAAATAAGGGTTCGCCTTTATGAGGCCAAGGCCAGCGACGGCATTCCGCGCTACAATCAATGCGTCGGTGTATTGTCGCCGCCTATCAAGGATATTTTGGCGCAGCTCGACATTCCTTTCCCGGATCATCTGCTGCAGCGAACCATCACCGGATATATTCTGCATTCTGATCGGCAAAGCATCGATCTCAATGGCGATTCCGAGCCATCCTTGGCCGTGCGTCGCATCACCTTCGATAATTATCTGTTGCAGCAAGCCAGACAGCGGGGCGTCGAGGTCATCGAAAGTCGGGTGACCGGCGTTGAATTTCACGATGAGGAGGTCGCGCTCTTTTCCGAAAGCGATAACATCCGCGCCGCGGTGGTCGTGGGCGCATTTGGCTTGGATGACGGCAGTGCACTCATGTTCGCCCGCGAAAGCCGGTATCGTCAGCCCCAATTTCTGAATTCCATCGTCACCAAGTGGCACCCGGGTCTTGACTTTATGAATCAGTTCGAGAACAAGATTCACGCTTTTTTGCCGTCCAACCCGGAAATTGAATTTGGCGCTCTGACCCCGAAACAAAACCATCTGACCATCAATATTGCCGGTGCAAATGTGGACGTAAAAATCATGGATCAATTTCTTTCTTACTCGCCGCTCCTACAGCTATTGCCGCCTCGCTTTGCACAGGAAAAAGCGGCTTTGTCCTATTTTAAGGGCAAGTTCCCTATTTCAGTTGCCAAGGGCATGTTTGGCCATCGTTACGTCACGGTCGGCGACGCGGCCGGACTGGTTAGACCTTTTAAGGGCAAAGGGATCAACTCCGCCCTATTGAGCGGCATGTATGCGGCTCAAGTTATTATGCAGGAGGGCGTCTCCAAAACGGCCTTTCAGCAATACCGAAAACTCAATAACGAGGTGCTATCCGACTTGCCGTATGGCAAAGCAGTAAGGATAGCTGCCAGACTTTGCTGCAACACCGGACTTCTCGATCACATCTTGCAGCTTAGTACGACAGAAGAAACTTTGCGGACGGCTTTGTTCAACAGCGTTTCTGCGCACAAGCCATATCGTGTCATTGCCCACGAGACTTTAACCAAACAGTTTCTGCTGCGCGAATTAAAACTGTTGGGAAGGAATATGCTGAATGAAAAAAGTCAACACCCGACAATTTAATCGCGACCAAGTTACGCCAGACGAAAATGCACAAGAATTCTCCGAATTCGAATACGATATGCTTAAAAGGTAATACCGCACTTATTGATGGAGATGCCTGCCTCCGCAGGCATGACGCCCGCCACAGTGTCATTCCCGCGCATGCGGGAGTCTCCTATGATGCCTGTACAGGTTTTCAATACAGTTGCAAGTGAGGATTTGCTTAAAAGACTGCCGCTTGTTTACTTTTCCGATTAGCCATTTGTCTTGAGTTAGCATTCTGATAATGTTACATTCTAATGGGCGACCCATTCCTGATTGCATCGGCATAGGATCTTTATGATCGAGAAGGTTCAAGAACAACTCATCGCCGCCATCATTGCCGGCGGCAAAAGCACGCGCTTTGGTGAATCCAAGATCGGCGCGCACTTTAAATCTCGCACGCTGTTGGACTATGCGATTCGGCTCGCTTCGGAAATATCGAACAACTATATGATTATTTCGAACCAACAGATTTTCCTTCCAAACCGCAATCTTGTGACGATCCCAGACAGGATTCCCCATTGCGGCCCGTTGGGAGGCATTTATACGGCTCTTTACCATTCCTCTGCCCCTTGGATCGCAACAATCCCATGTGACATGCCGTTGCTGGTTGCGGAGGTCTTTGATGTTTTGTACGCTAACAGACAGCTTGACACTCCCATTGTGGCACGCTCAAAAAGCGGTGTTGAGCCTCTGGTGGCCATCTGGCCCAAAACAGCATTGCCGTTCTTTGAGCAGGCGATCAAGAACGCAAATTATAAAATATACCGTTTGCTCTCGCTTCTCCACTCTAAGGAAATATCCATCCCGGACGCCTTGCCGGATTATCGGAACGAATGGTTTTTCAACGTTAATTCGAAAGACGACCTGAAAAAGCTTGAGGGGCTTGCTTCTGTTTAGCGAGTAGATCAGATGCTCATCTAACGGTGGATTGACAAAATTGAGAATTCAAGCTGTAGGAGATGTCTCCCGACATCGAGCATCGATGCATACGGTGATCGAACTCGGAGAGTTCTCCTACATATTGTGGCAAGAAAAATTTGCCAAACTGTATTGTTCAATTCGGCTGGAGCCGGAAAGGAGTCTATGCGATGACCGGCCTTAGTCCTTTTGCAACGCCGATGCCGGGCTTACGCATTAAAGAAGGTGTACCGGCGATACTGCGACCGACCACGGAAGAGATTGCTTCGTTCCCTCAAGAGGCACGTCAAATACTGGATGATACCTGGAGATTCCAAGCCCCGCTGGTAAAAGATGATATTTATGATCTCAAGTGGGTGGAAGGTAGACACTTCCTTCTGGCGGGAGCCACAGGTTCCGGACTGGGTGGTGCGCTTGCCATAGCCTTATTGCACCTACTCAAATCCTTAGGCAGCCTTACAGTCGTCGCCCGCGACCTAACGCGCTCACTGGGATATGAGACAGGTGTCGCTATGAAAAGATTCGCACAGAAGGCTGGTTTCGAGGATAGATTTCATTGGCTGAATAGCGGCCTTGCCTTAGAGGGGGAGGATTTGCAGAAAATCATCCATTCCCTCCAAGCAGCGGGCGCGCGGCGAGTCGTCTACATCAATACGGTCGCGGCAGCCAGCTCCGGACTCTTGCCGAATTGCCCACCCATATTCATCAGGGACGTTGACGAGGAAGGACTTTTTCAGTGGCAGCTTACCCCTCTCAGCGCGCGAAGTATCGAAATGACTAAATTTGTCATGGGCGCTCTCGCGGTGCAATTCCCCTTAGAACTCGAAAAGTCAGGGATCGAAGTGGAGGCAACGGTGTTTTCCGATTGGCGCGGCAGTTTGGACCGGATCAGCCGTGATCCCAATGCTATCGAGTATGGTCGTCAAGGAGCGTATTCTACGAGTCTCTATCTGCCCAAGGATATTATCCACGAAGCTACGGTTGCTGCCTATGGTTCTGGCAAGATCGTTCTCGATGTTTTCTTGCCAGTAATGAGAACGCGAGCGCTTACTTACATCCCCGGTGGTATGTTCATGTCCAGCGTGTTTGCAAAGCTGATGAGAATGGAGGGCATCCAGCGGGTAGGGATACCCGAGCTGGCGCTGGCTATGCTCGATCGCATCGGCAGAACATTGGAAAACGGTGATTCAGACCCTTTTCCGCGATTGGACAGCCACGAAGCGCCGCTAGATTTGTGGTTCCACGAAGTGAGTAAACGGATAAACAATGATGAGAATAGCGAATTTTACTTTAAGAGGTGGGTAGAAGATAACGCTGATGCAAACAAAAAAGCTCGTTGAAAGTATTTAGGTTCAATTTTCCGTTTTCGCGTTAGAGCGGATGCAGCACAACGAAGGGAGATGGCTCCATCCCTTGGCATAGGGCCGCGCTTTTAGATGAGCGATGGTACAAAAAGGCGACGCTGCCGATCGAAAGAAAGCCATTGCAATTGGACCGAATTCACATATTCATTGTCAAAACTTGTTGAGGTTATAGAATGGCAAACTGGCTTATTTTACAGAACGTCCCCCACGAGAGTCCGGGCAAGATCACTGACTGGCTGGATGACAACGAACAGGACTATAGAATAAATCAAGCATGGCAGAATCGGGGCATTGGTTTTGAAGAAGATTTTCAAGGACTGATCATCATGGGTGGGGCCGATGAGTGTAAATGAACAGGATCGCTACCCGTTTTTGCAGCGAGAGATGAAAATGATCCAGGCTTGCTTGCGAAGAGAAAAACCGGTTCTGGGTATCTGCCTGGGAGCGCAATTGTTAGCCCATGTCTTGGGCGCTCGTGTTTATCGCGGTCCGCAGCCCGAGATAGGCTGGTACCCGGTTCAGTTCACTCCCGAAGCCGAATCGGACGGCCTATTTCGAGGCGAGGTGAAAGAGCGGTGGATGTTTCACTGGCATGGGGAGACCTTTGACCTGCCGCAGGGAACAACACTGTTGGCTTCCTCCCAGCTTTATCCCCACCAAGCCTTCCGCTATGGCCGGTTTGCTTACGGACTGCAGTTTCATTTTGAAGTCACGGAGGAGATGATTGGGGAATGGCTGAAG
>DYKH01000060.1:6091-18540 GCA_020722685.1 Caldithrix sp.
ACGGTAGATCTGGATTGGCGGGTCACTTCCTTTAACAAGGCTGCCGAAAAGATCACCGGTGTTCGCCGCAAAGAGGCTATCGGCAGGCTATGCTCGGATGTGTTTCGTTCCAGCATGTGCGAGTCCGAATGCGCCCTCCGCCGGACGCTGAAAACCAAAAAGCCCATCATCGGCAAGACAGGCTATATCATCAATGCCGAAGGAACGAGAATACCGGTCAGCGTTTCCACCGCCGTGCTCCGTGACGGCAGCGGCAAGATCATTGGCGGCGCAGAAACCTTTCGCGACTTGAGCGAGGTGGAAGAGCTACGTCAGGAGCTGGAGGGCCGGTATTCGGTGGGGGATTTGACCAGCAGAAGCCCAATCATGCAGAAAATATTTGCGGTGTTGCCCGCTGTGGCAGCGAGCTCGTGCACGGTGCTGATTCTCGGCGAGACCGGCACCGGCAAGGAATTGCTGGCGCGCACGATTCATTCGCTAAGCCCGCGCCGGGATGGCCCGTTCATTGCAGTAAACTGCGGCGCTCTGCCGGATACCCTGTTGGAGTCCGAGTTGTTTGGCTACAAGGCCGGGGCCTTTACCGGCGCCAACAAGGATAAGCCGGGACGACTTTCCCTGGCCAAGGGCGGAACCTTATTCCTTGACGAGATTGGCGAGATGAGTCCGGCCCTTCAGGTTCGGTTGTTACGCGTGCTTCAGGATCGAACCTATGAGCCGTTAGGAGCTACCCGTTCCGAGACTGCCGACATCCGAGTCATCGTGGCCACCCACAAAGATTTGTCGGAGGCGATGCGTCAGGGGAGTTTCCGCGAGGACCTATACTACCGGGTCAACGTCGCCCGCATCGAGCTGCCGCCGCTGCGCCACCGGAAGGAGGACATTCCGCTTTTGGCGGAACAGTTCATCGCTCGCTTCAATCGCTTGCAGCGCAAGTCTGTACAAGGATTCACCGCCGATGCGCTTGCTTTGCTGATGGCTCATAATTGGCCCGGCAACGTGCGCGAATTGGAGAACGTTATTGAGCGCGCTTTTATCCTCACTGGGACGGGACGCATCGGCATTGCTCACCTGCCGGAGGAACTGACCGCTCACCGCTCTGGAATTGCATCCAACCTTGACATCAAGTCGAGCCGCGAAATGTTAGAGTCTCAGGCCATCCAATCGGCCTTGGAGCGAAACGCCCACAACCGTTTGGCAGCGGCAAAAGAGCTGGGCATCCACAAAAGTACCTTATTTCGGAAAATCAAAAAACTGGGAATTTCCATCAGCGCGCAAGATGGCCGCAGCCGGTCGGCGGCCGGACAGTAGCACTTTCGCGCTTTTCATCTCAAAGCATGGTCGCACTCACGCGACTGATGCGTGTACCCTTCCTGATACGCTTTCCACAGCAACTTTTTCTTAAATTGGTAGTTGCAAGCCCACTTTCAGACTCCTATCCTTTGGCACAGTAAATGCCTTCAGTGGCTGCAAAAGAACAACGATGGCATGTAAGCATGAAAGCGGCATTTGCAGTCTGGGACAATCGAATCGCACCGGTTTTCGATGTAGCTCGGCGTATCCATGTTGTGGAAGTCGAGTCGGGGCGTATCGTAACAAGAACCATTGAAGAACTGGTGGATGAATTGCCGGTCCAAAAGGCGCTTCGTTTAGTCGAATTGGGCATTGGCACTCTGGTCTGCGGCGCAATTTCTCGACCCTTGCAGGCTATGATCGCGGCCAATGGTCTTCGGGTCATTCCGTTTATTGCCGGCGAGCTAAACGAGGTCATCCAAGCATGGCTGAGCGGCAACCTTGGGGAAGATCTCTTCGCTATGCCCGGTTGTTGCAGACGAGGACGTCGCCGCTTTCGCAGCAATGATGCCATGAACCAGGAGGAACTCACAATGAGGAAAAGAAACCGCAGCGGAATGGGAACGGGCGGCGGACAAGGTCAGGGCCAAGGCGGTCAAGGACTTGGCCGCATGGGCGGACCTTTTGCTGCCGGCCCGGACGGCTCTTGTGTCTGTCCGCAATGCGGGTATCAGGAGCCGCATCAACGAGGGATACCCTGCATGCAAAAGCAGTGTCCCAAGTGCGGAATTCCCATGACGAGACAATGAACTAACGAAAGGAGTTGAGACTATGCCAAGAGGTGATAGAACCGGGCCTGCAGGAATGGGGCCCATGACGGGACGTGCAGCCGGCTACTGCGCAGGATTTGGGATGCCTGGCTATATGAATCCAATCCCCGGCCGCGGCTTTGGGATGGGTTTTGGTCGAGGGCGAGGGTTCGGCGGCGGCGGCCGGGGATGGCGCCATTGGTTCTACGCTACCGGCCTTCCGGGCTGGCAGCGTTGGGGCTGGTGGGGAATGCCATCTCCCGCGCTGGATGCCGAATCGGAGAAGCAGGTGCTTAAGGGTCAGGCCGAAGCCTTGCAATCGGAGCTGGAGCTCATAAAGAAACGGCTGGATGAGCTTGAAGCCGGTGCTGAAGCCAAGTAACCAGGCGACCATCGAAACCTGTGAGGTCTCCAAGACCTCACAGGTTTGGACACTAATAACAGGAGTGAAGTATGGGAACGAAAGGACGCGAAATCGTCGGAATGGACGTAGACCACGTCATTGAGCTGCTGAACAAAGCCTTCGCGGATGAATGGTTGGCGTACTACCAATATTGGCTAGGAGCCAAGGTTGTTGTTGGACCAATGAAAGATGCCGTCATTGCCGAGCTCGTGCAGCATGCCGCCGACGAGTTGAGACATGCAGACATGCTTTCTAACCGGATCATCCAGCTCGGCGGCACGCCGCTGCTCACACCGCAAAAGTGGTTCGAAATGACCAACTGCGGTTACGACGAACCCGTAGATCCATTTGTCAAAAAGATACTCGAGCAAAACATCCATGGAGAACAATGCGCGATCTCGGTCTATCATTCGTTAGTAGGAGAAATAGGATTGAAAGATCCGGTTACCTATAACATGGTTGTACCGATTCTGCAAGATGAGGTCGAGCACGAGGAAGACCTGCAGGCCCTCTTGAATGATTTTGATTTGATGCCGAGGAAGTAGGGGGAGACCCCAAGGTTTCCAAGACCTTTGAGGTCTACCACTATTTGCGGAGAACCTGAGTTGAAAATCGCCTTCACCACATCCGGAGAAACCCTGGACTCGCATCTGGATAGCCGTTTCGGCCGCGCCGCGAGATTCCTGATCTATGATTTGGAAGAAAATACCTTCGAGGTAATCGATAATCAGCAGAACCTCAATGCTGCGCAAGGTGCCGGTATACAAGCTGCGGAAACGATCTCCCGCACTGGAGCAACATGTCTGGTAACCGGACATTGCGGCCCCAAGGCGTTGCGCGTGCTTTCGGCTGCCGACATCAAGGTCTATAACTCCAGTGAACCCAGCGTCGCTGCGGCCTTAGCGGCCTTTAAGGACGGAATCCTTCGCTTGGCAGAGTCTGCTGATGTGGAGGATCATTGGGTATGACCGGCAAAGCCATCGTTTATCGCCCCATCGGCGTCATTCGCAGCGAACATACCAAAGCCGAGGATACGCCCATTCAGCCCGTTTATGCGAAAGACTGCAAGGGAGAGGCAGAAGTGTTCCCAGAGTTCGCTGTCGGCTTGCGCGATGTGGAGGGATTCTCGCATCTCTATCTGATTTATCACTTTCATCAGGCGGGGCCCACTCAACTTCTGGTGAAGCCTTTTCTCCATGATATTGAGCGTGGCATATTTGCAACTCGGGCGCCCTGTCGCCCCAATGCCATAGGGCTGAGCGTTGTCGAATTGATTCGCCGCGAAGGAAATGTGCTTCATCTGTCTGGGGTGGATATACTGGATGGCACACCGCTTCTCGACATCAAACCTTATACGGCGAAATTCGATCGATTCGAGACAACTCGCAACGGCTGGCAGGAAGAGGTGGACGAACAAACGGCCGACCAGCGAGGTAGGCGCGGGTATATCGGATCATGAAGACTTCTCTTGATTGTATACCCTGCATCATTCGTCAGACGTTGGAAGCTGCTCGGCTCACGACTTCAGATACGGCCGTTCAGGAGCAAATCACTCGAGAGGTTTTGCACTGGACTGCTGAGATGGAACTGACGCAGACTCCTCCCGCCCTTGGCCAGAGAATCCATCGCCGGCTCCGTGAGATGACCGGTATCGCTGACCCCTATCGCGCGGCCAAAGATCGTTTCAACCGCATGGCTATGGACCTTCTTCCCGAGCTAAAAGCCGGGATCAAGGCGGCGTCCGACCCCTTGGAAATGGCTGTGCGTTTGGCCATTGCCGGGAATGTGATCGACATGGGTGTAAACGGCAATGTGACGGAGGAAGATGTTCGCAATGCTATCGACCAAGCATTGACGGAGCCTTTCACCGGAGAGGTGAACGGATTCCGTCAAGCCGTCTCCAGCGCGCGAAACATCCTGTATTTGGCCGATAACGCCGGCGAAATTGTCTTTGACCAATTGCTGATCGAACAGCTTTCATCGGCGCCGGTCACATTGGCCGTGCGGGGAGCGCCGATCATCAATGATGCGACCATGACCGACGCTCGAGCCGTGGGACTCCACAAGATTGCGGAAATCATCGACAACGGTTCGGATGCGCCGGGCACGATACTCAAAGATTGCAGTGAGGAGTTTATAAGGCGGTTTACCGAAGCTGACTTGATTATCGCCAAGGGTCAAGGCAACTTTGAAACACTCAGCGATGAACGGCGCAACATCTTTTTCTTGTTCAAGGCCAAGTGCCCGGTCATCGCGGCGCGCGTGAGGCTGCCGGTTGGAACGCAGGTACTGATGCAGTCTTGTACCAAGTTTGCGGACTCTGGAGATTTTTCTGATGTCAGTATTTGACGGTACCGACGGGAGGGTGGCATGATTCTCGCGATTGCTTCCGGCAAAGGCGGAACCGGCAAAACCACTGTTTCGCTCAACCTCGCCCGCACGCTCGGCTGCAAAGTGCAGCTTTTGGACTGCGATGTGGAAGAGCCCAATGCACACCTTTTTCTCAAAGGTGACATCCGTGAAGCGGAAACCGTCAGCATACCGGTTCCGCAGGTGGATGAGTCCCTCTGCGATGGCTGTGGCGAATGCAGCCGGTTTTGTGAATATCACGCCATCGTCTCGTTTGGAAGCGCGCCTCTGGTCTTTCCGGAGATGTGCCACGGCTGCGGGGGTTGCGCGAAGGTCTGTCCCAAGCAGGCCATACATGAAGTGGATAGACGGATCGGAGTGGTCGAGACCATCGAAGCGGGCGACATTACCCTGATCCAAGGTCGACTCGATGTGGGCATGGCCATGGCTCCGCCGCTTATCCGCGCGGTAAAGGCCAAGGTGCGAAACGGCGTGCCCGCAATTCTAGATGCGCCTCCTGGAACCTCTTGCTCGGTGGTCACTACAATTCGAGGAGCGGATTTCGTGCTGCTGGTTACGGAGCCTACTCCCTTTGGACTACATGACCTGCGGCTGGCCGTAGAGGTGGTCAGAGAGATCGGAATTCCCTTCGGAGTGGTCGTCAACCGTGCCGGCATAGGTGACCAGCGAGTAAATGCGTTTTGTGCGGCAGAGGGGATCCCGATTCTCCTCGAAATCCCTGATGACCGACGGATCGCAGAAGCTTATTCCAAAGGGAGCCTGATCGTGGAAGCGTTGCCGGAATACCAAAGGCTTTTCCAGAGCCTGATCGAGAAAACCATGAATCTGAAGAATGCTGAGAGATTTGTTCCGACCGAGGAGGTGCGATGAGAATTCGGCATGAAGTATTGCCTTTCATCGGTGTCGTTGCCGCGATAAGCGCATTTGTCGGATTTGCTCTAAAAACTACTCTGTTGGGCATCTTGTTGTTTTTGATCGGAACCGCTTATCTCCTCTACTTCTTCCGCGACCCGGAGCGGATTCCGCCGGCAGATTCAGAGGCGATTCTTGCAGGGGCGGACGGTCGTGTGATGTCGGTGACGCACCTGGAGGAACGCATGCATCTCCAGTCTGAAAGCGTACGCATCGGCATTTTCCTGAGTCTGTTCGACGTTCATGTCAATCGGGCGCCCATCGCCGGACATGCAAAGTTTCTGGGGCATTTTCCCGGCAGAAGTCTTTTTGCCTTTCAGGAAAAGTCCTCCGAGCTGAACCAGCACAACAAGATTCTGATCGAGGGATCGCAGACGCGGTGCCTAGTTGTCCAGATCGTGGGATCACTTGCTCGGCGCGTTGTCTATTGGCTAAGCCACGAGACGCCAACGCCGGTTAAGGCGGGTGACAGAATCGGCATGATGAAATTCGGCTCGCGGCTGGACATCTATCTGCCAGCGGCTGACGTGGACGTGATGGCCAAACGCGGCGACAGGGTTCGCGCAGGAGAGACGATCATCGCGCGGACAAAAACGGTTGGGAGAGAGGAAAAGAAAATGAATCCTAAGAATATCGAGGGAATCTGAGTCATGCCGACCTACGAATATGAATGCACGACGTGCGGTTTGCGGTTTGAACGCCAACAGGCCATCACAGAAGCGCCGCTTGCCTTATGTCCTGATTGCCAAGGCCAAGTCCGACGGCGGGTCAGCGGGGGAGCCGGTTTTATTCTGAAAGATTCTGGTCAAGGGCGGATCGGTCCTCGCACAAATGGCTGCTCTTTGGAGCAGGTTGGCACCACCTGCTGCGGGCGGACTGAGCGCTGCGGTCGACCATCATGTGAGGATGCCAAATGAAAGAAGCCGGCTTTCGACATCTCTATGGTCCTGTTCCTTCCCGGCGGTTGGGCCGTTCGCTCGGGATTGATCTGGTGCCTTTTAAGATATGTACCTATGACTGCATCTATTGTCAGCTCGGCCGTACTACCCAAAAGACTGTTGAACGGAAAGAATACGTCAGGGTGGAGGAAATTCTAAAAGAGCTGGAAAGGAAATTGGTCGTCATTCCCGAGCCTGATTACATCAGCCTTTCTGGATCGGGAGAACCGACCTTGAATACGCGTATCGGTGAGTTGATCCGTGGAATAAAGAGTATGACGCACATTCCTGTGGCCGTACTCACCAACGGCTCGCTCTTATGGCTGCCGGAAGTTCGTGACGCTCTGCTGGAAGCGGATGTTGTCCTCCCCTCCTTAGATGCAGGCGATGAGCGCATATTCCGCTACGTCAACCGTCCGCACAAGGAGATTACCTTTGATAGGGTGGTTACCGGACTGGCAGAGTTTACCAAGCAGTTTGCAAAGCCGGTTTGGCTGGAGGTTCTTTTGCTCGCAGGAGTCACCGGAACCCCATCGGAAGTGGAAAAGATCGCGGCTCTTGCGAAGCGCATTCGTCCTGAGCGTGTTCAATTGAACACTGTGTCTCGTCCACCTGCTGAAGAGTTCGCCTTTCCAGTGGCATTGGAGCAAATGCAGCAACTTAAAGAACTATTTTCCGGGGTGACCGAAATAATAAGGGAAAGCACAGGAAGTGAAACGCGTCGCCCCTTTGACGGCGAAAGCGAGGATGCCAATATTTTGGCACTACTGAGCCGGCGTCCTTGTACTGTGGAGGGCATCTCTGCCGGACTCGCCCTGCATGGCGGCGAGGTTGTGAAACGATTGGAGGCATTGAGCAAAGAGGGGGCGGTAAAACTGGTGCGCAAGCAGGGCGCCATATTCTACGAGACGGTCAGGAGGAAATGACGAAGGAACTCGTAGTCATCAGCGGCAAGGGCGGCACTGGGAAGACCAGTTTGACCGCGGCATTCGCTGTGTTGGCAGAGCGACCGGTCATCGCTGATTGCGACGTGGATGCCGCGGATCTAGATTTGGTGCTGTCGCCTCGAATTCTGCAGCGCCATGAATTTCTCAGTGGTCACGAAGCGGTCATCCGACAGACTGATTGTACCCGCTGCGGCGATTGCTTGGAGCATTGTCGGTTTGGCGCTGTGGGAATAAACGGAACGGGCGCAGACGACGCGACCTTTTTCATTGATCCTTTGGCCTGCGAGGGCTGCGGAGTATGCGTTCGCTTTTGTCCGGTGAAGGCTATCGATTTCCCGGAACGCCATAGCGGTGAATGGATGATCTCCGAGACCCGTTGCGGACCCATGGTGCATGCCCGCTTGAACGCAGCGGCGGAGAATTCCGGCAAGCTGGTCTCCATCGTGCGCCAAGAGGCTCGCCGCCTCGCCGAGGAGGGAGGTCATGATCTGGTGATCGTCGACGGGCCGCCGGGCATTGGCTGCCCGGTGATCGCCTCGATAACCGGCTCGTCCCTCGTGTTGATAGTAACCGAGCCGACTCTATCGGCCATTCATGACATGCAGCGGGTGCTGGCGCTGGCAAAGCATTTCAATATCTCGGCAGTGGTGTGTATCAACAAGTATGATTTGAATGCCGATCTCACCGAATCAATCGAGGGTTTTTGCAGCGAGAAAGGCATTCCGGTCGTTGGCAAAATCCCTTTTGATATAAATGTGACGTATGCTCAAGTCGCCGGCCAAAGCGTGGTGGAGTTTGATCATGGTCCATTAAGTAAGCAAATTGTGGCTGTGTGGCAAAATATAAGGAGCTATTTGTGAGCAAAGAAGGCAAAAATCGAAATGAAGAAACTCTGGATGAGGCGCTGGAAACGGTCGAATTGGAAAAACGGCTGGCTGAGATGAAATACAAAATCATTGTCTTATCCGGCAAAGGGGGGGTCGGCAAGAGTACGACGGCAGCAAATTTGGCAACCTCTTTGGCTCTGGCGGGGAGAAAAGTCGGGCTCTTGGATATCGATTTCCACGGACCCAGTATTCCCAAACTGATGGGTCTGGGAAACAGAAAAGTCGACGTAAAGAACGGTCTTCTTGCGCCCATTGGCTATGGCGAGAATCTCAAAGTGATGTCGCTGGGATTTCTGTTGCAGAGTGCAGACGATGCGGTGATCTGGCGTGGGCCCATGAAAATGGGCGCGATCAAACAGTTGCTGAAGGACGTCAATTGGGGTAGGCTGGATTACTTGATCGTCGATTGTCCGCCCGGCACCGGCGATGAGCCTCTATCCATCGTGCAATTGCTCAAGAATCCAACGGGCGCGGTAGTCGTCACCCAGCCGCAGGATTTATCGGTGGCAGACGTGCAGCGATCTATCTCTTTTTGCGAGAAGCTAAGCCTGCCGGTGCTGGGGGTGATCGAGAACATGAGCGGCTTTGTTTGCCCTCACTGTGGGGCGACAGTAGATATTTTCAAATCCGGCGGCGGCGAGCGTCTTGCTAAGACGATGAAGGTGCCGTTTTTGGGAAAAATCCCCATCGATCCGGATATTGTGCAGGACGGGGACGACGGCAAGCCGTTCGCCTATTTTCACAACAAAAGTGAGACTGCGATCCAGTTTGAAGAAATCGTTCATCAGCTTATCAACTCTGTCGAAAATGGAACACTACCTAAAGGAAAGGAAAAGGATCTTATGCCTGTGACCCTCCGTCGTTATGCCGTGCCAACCGCCGATGGCATGCTTTGTCAGCATTTTGGACATTGTGATCAGTTTGTGTTTGTGGACGTTGATCTGGAATCACGCCAGATCGTAAAATCTCAAGCCAAGACTCCCCCGCCGCATGAGCCCGGCGTCTTGCCAAAATGGCTGCACGAAGAAAATGTAAAGGTAGTATTGGCTGGCGGAATGGGTACAAGAGCGCAAGACCTGTTCGCGCAAAATGGAGTGCAGGTGGTAATCGGGGCGACAGTTGGCAAGCCCGAGGATATTGTACTTGCGCATGTCAAAGGTGAACTGGTTACAGGTTCAAATGCTTGTGATCATTAGTTTGGAGGTGCTTATGAGCGAAGAAATTAAAGCAGGTTGTGCCCGACCGACAGGAGGTCCTGTTGGTGAGGTCGTTGAAAGTAATGAACAAACTGAAAAAGCAATAGTGAAGGAGGAAAGAACCATGATCAAAGTAGGTGAAAAAGCTCCGGATTTTTCAGCACCAGCCTATCATCAAGGCAAATTCATCAGTCTAAAACTTTCGGATTATCTGGGGAAATGGGTGGTTCTATGCTTCTATCCCGGTGATTTCACATTCGTCTGAGCAACCGAGATCTCGGCGGTCGCCGAGAAACATCCCGAGTTTCAGAAATTGGGAGTTGAAGTTTTATCCATGAGCGTTGACAGCGTATTCGTTCACAAAATGTGGAACGACAATGAACTGTCAAAAATGGTTAAAGGCGGCGTTCCATTTCCGATGATGTCTGATGCCGGAGGAAAAGTGGGTACTGTTTATGGCATATATGATGAGAACGCTGGCGTTGAGACAAGAGGCAGGTTTATCATTGATCCGGATGGTGTGATCCAGGGATATGAAGTTCTCACTCCGCCAGTAGGGAGAAATGTGAACGAATCCTTAAGGCAGATTCAGGCGTTCCAGCTCGTCAGAGAAAGCAAGGGAACTGAGGCCACCCCATCAGGCTGGAAACCAGGAAAGCCAACCTTAAAACCAGGACCTGAGCTTGTAGGAAATGTATGGAAAGCCTGGAAAACCGATAAGGCATTTGATTAATTTCTGATCTGAGCGATTCGTGAACTTCCCGGAAGCTCAAAGCTTCCGGGAAGTTGCAAGATTTTTGGCGTGGCTGACGCTTTCGCCCCGATTATTCTGGCGCTATTCCTAATCGGTCTATCACAGGTTGCCTGGATGGCTGTGGTACCTGCCGCGGTGATGATCGCGATGGTTCTAACATTCCTTGGTCTCTTTATCGCGGTTAGGGTGAGTGAGGTATATGAATTCATTCCATTACTCGGACAAAGTCCTGGAGCACTTTTTCCAGCCAAGAAATGTCGGCGAAATAAAAGATGCGGACGGAGAGGCGACCGTCGGCGATCCGCAGTGCGGCGACTTCATCAAGGTATGGATCAAAGTTAACGATGGCCACATTGTTGATTTCAAATACAAAGTCGTTGGTTGCGGGGCAGCCATCGCCACCAGCAGCGTTGTCTCGGAATTGTCGATGGGCAGAACATTTGCGGAGGCAGCCAAGCTTACCGACGATGACGTGGTCGTCGCACTAGGCGGCTTGCCCACGAATAAGGAGCATTGTTCACTGTTGGGCATACGAGGATTACATTGCGCTCTGGTCGATTATCTGGTCAAAGATAATCATAGGCGCTATGAGCAACGCATCCAGGAATATCAGAAGATGGGATATGACATTCCGGGTAGCCGGGCCAGGATCGTCCAACGGCTCGAAGGCCTTCCTCAGACCGCTAAAATCCTGGACGTTGGAACCGGTAAGGGTCATCTCGCTCTGGCTATAGCGCAATCACGACGATCGTGCGTTTCGATTGATATTTCTGCGGAAGAGCAACAAATTGCCGAGTTGAATGCAATCCACTATGGTGTAGACGACCGAATCGATTTGCAGCTCCAGGATGTCACGCAAATGACCTTCGACAAGGAGTCGTTTGATGCGGTTTTGGCGGCGACGGCTTTGCATCATATCGCCGAGACCGACCTTGCCTTGCAGCAGATTTTGCGGTTTACTAAAAAAGGCGGCAAAATCATCCTTGCTGATCATAATGAAAGAGGGCAAGGAATAGTGGATGAGATGCACCGCAAGGAGGGAAGAGACCATCATTTGCTTGGCTGGGACCGACGCAAGATACAGTCTTGGTTCAAGAAGCAAGAACAACAAACAAGCTACTGGGAAGACGAGTGTCTGTGGGCAAGGGAGATAGAAAAAGCGTAAAATAGCCCCAATCTTGAGTCAGTATGAAGAGACCTTTTATCGAGCTTTTTGCCGTAGCACTTTTGCTGGCAGATTGTTCTTCGGCCATAATCGGAGGAAAACATCAGATGAAAAAGGATCAAAACGGCTCAGCACAACAATGCATTACAATAACCGTTGTCTTTGACAACTATTCCTATAACAAGGCTCTGGAAACATCCTGGGGTTTTGCCTGCGTCATCACCGGTTTAGAAGAAACCATCCTGTTTGACACCGGTTCAGACGGCAAGATCCTTTTGGACAACATGGGGAAAATGAACATATATCCGGCAGCCATCCAGGCAGTGGTTTTATCGCACAGCCACTGGGATCATGTAGGCGGCCTAGATGCTTTTTTAGAAAATAATCCGCAAGTGAGAGTTTACCCATTGAAATCATTCCCCAAGGGGATAAAGGATAAGATAGGATCAGTTGGGGCTAAAATGACCGAAGTGCTGGAGCCTATGGCCGTTTGCAAAGATGTGTATACCACCGGTGAAATGGGCACGCAGATCCGTGAGCAGTCTCTCGTCATCAAGAGTCCGAAAGGATTGGTCATCATCACCGGCTGCGCCCATCCGGGCGTTGTCGAGATCGTCAAAAAAGCAAAGGACCTCTTTCAACAGGATGTCTATCTCGTTTTGGGCGGATTTCATCTCAAAGACATGTCTGAGAAGGCAATCAAAGGCATCTTGTCCGATTTTCGCAAGATGGCCGTCCATTCCGCCGGACCGTCTCATTGCACCGGAGACCTGGCCAG
>DYKH01000060.1:18640-31934 GCA_020722685.1 Caldithrix sp.
GCAAGATGGCCGTCCATTCCGCCGGACCGTCTCATTGCACCGGAGACCTGGCCAGGAGTTTATTCAAACAGGAATACGGGCCCTTTTATGTTGATGTTGGTGTGGGTAAAACAATTGACCTCGATTGAGCATCAGCAGAACAGGTGTATAAAACCGATGTGTCTCTATAGGAAATAGAAGGCTAATTTCGCCGTTCTTGCTGTGCTCAGAAGGAGGGAAACATGGCAATAAGAATAATTGATCGGGAGACGCAGCATGTCCGAGAGCTAAATAATCTCTTCGACTGTGTAGAAATTAAGGATGACGTCGTCATAGCAACAACCTATCTGGGTCAGGCAATGGTCTATCCTAGGCAAAACGTCGATATAGAGGTCGACCGTTACGAGCAAGTCATGGAAAAGTCTGATGGAAGTATCTTTATTCGTAGGAGCTAAAGGGGCGAACAGATGAGGGTATCGTCATTTCCGATAGCGACCAAAGACTGAAGCTGCTGCTTTCTGACCGCTTTCTCCATCTTCTAGAGGGCCTTTTGCGAAAACAATCGCCCAATTCCGAAAAATGGGATTACCTTCTGGAAAGGAGGAACAAATGAGCTATGAAATTCTATCCGTGACCTTTGAGGTAGATACTCCACCTTACGAAAATGGACTGTTTACTGTGCCCATGGAGGTTTGCAGCGCGCTCGATGTTAGGCCTGGCGACGATGTCTCCTTGACCATTGAGACTCCAAATGGAAAGCCTATCTACACTGGTGTAAAGGTTTTGGCGCAAAAGACGAAGATTCGAGGTGCAGATCTCAACGATTGCTTAAAAGGCGGAGAGCGGATAAAGGTCACAATGTCTCGCCTCTATTCCTGTGGCGAAACAATCCTGTAAAATGAAATTGATACGAGTTTTTTGCCTAATCTGAATGCGATGCTTTTAGAACGAGATAAAAACCTCATTCCGTTACTTTGTCTTAGTTATTATCTGGCCACGATTGCCTTTGCTCAGACGCGGCGCTTGCCGTCTACGATTGGGGATCGGTATTTCTGAGTAGTTTTGACGTGTGCCTTTCCCGGCTGTTCAGGATGCGATTTGGTGATGGCAATGTGCACTAATGCAGGCTGACTCGGATGGACATAGAGGCAAACATGATGGCCATCGATGGGGAGAGGGCATAGGTGATGTTGGCTACGTTTCCCGAATTAGGAGACTTTTAATGTATTCAATAATTGAAGAAAAATGCACCGGCTGCGGCAGGTGCTTTCAGGCATGTCCGCGCGCTGCCATCATTATGGTCAATAAGAAGGCCCAAATTGATCCGGACAAGTGCAATAATTGCGGGATGTGCATGGAGGCTTGCAAGGAGAACGCAATCGTAATGATGAATAAGGCTTTGCAAAAAAGCCAAGCGTACTTTCAGGAGGTCGCGAAAACAGCAGAACCAGAAGCGCCAAGCGTTCGACTTTCGACCAAATCCGGATTGCTGGTAGGCGCCCTTGGCCTGTTAATAGACGCCGGCAAGTATCTATTGGAAAGCTATGTTAGCAAACCCTCTCATTCGAGTCCACCGACGGCAAACCCTCCACGTATGCAAAACAGATCAATGGGCAAGAGGCAACGTCAGAGGACAAGGCGAGGCCGTCCAGGCTGTAGAGGCGGAAGATTCTAATATCCGGACAGATAGACATTAAACCAAAAAGGAGAACTGGACAGATGAAAATAGCTGTAACTGCCACCGGTGGTTCCTTGACAGCTCAAGTGGATCCGCGATTCGGTCGTTGTGCCTATTTCATAATTGTTGATTCAGAGACAATGAAATTTACTGCCTTTTCCAATCCTGCAACTCAAGCGGCAGGTGGGGCCGGACCGGCTGCCACGCGTGAGATCAATAAGCATGACGCCAGAGTTTTGCTCACGGGCGAGGTGGGCGTCAACGCCCAAAGAGCGCTTGACGCGGCCGGCATTAAGGTAGTCACTGGTGTCACAGGAACTGTAAGAGAGGCTGTACAACATTTTTTGGCTTCTCAAGCAAGTGGGAGTAATTGATCAATAGATTATGCGATAAGAAGAGGTCGAGATGCCGACATACGAATATCTTTGTGAATCCTGTGGCCATCGATTTGAGAAGTTCCAAAGAATGGAAGACGCAGCCGTTCGAGTATGTCCGAAATGCGGTGGTACAGTGAAAAAGCTCATCAGTGCTGGAATAGGCGTGATATTCAATGGCAGCGGCTTTTACGAAACGGATTACAAAAAAAGCGCTTGAGTTCCCACTTGTTGTGGACGGACCGAGCGCTGTAATAAACCGCCCTGTGCAGCCAATGGTGAATGCAGGAGATAGCAAATATCGCCCTTGTAGTCGAAGAGGGGAACACGAAAAAGGGTAGACGAGCATTCCATCCCGTAGGTGGCCCATTCGATAGGGAATGACTTGTGCAATCATCAAAATAGGAAAAAGTTACCATGCCAAACTTTGACGGAACAGGACCACATGGAGAAGGACCCATGACCGGAAGATGTCAGGGCCTGTGCATCATGAGGAAACTGGTCGTTGGCGACAAAACTTTGATTAATGGTTTTATCGGAGAGTCAGGTAAATGGGTCGAGTTATCATTTAATGACAAGGTCGGAACAGGGGACCTTATGTCTGGCAGGGACGGTAGAGAGCCGTTAAGATTCAGAACGATGATTGGTGGAGCGGCCGGGTATTGCATCAGCCATGCTATACGAAGTTATAAGATGCCGATACCCGTATTCGGGAATCTCAATGCTTTTTATGGCAGGTTCCTATTCACGCTCCCTCTTCATCAAACCTTTGTTCCTTATCCGTGTGTGCGACCTATATATTTCGGAGACAGAGGACGCGGACATGGCTGTTGTAATGGCGGAAGTCGATTTTTGCTTGATTGTTACGGGTGGTAAGTCACACAGTCGAACGGCACAACTCCGAATTATGTATAGTGCGTATTAGGCCAGATGGAACTGCAACCAGCCCTGCCGGAGCAGGCGTGCTGACCTACCATGCGGCTGTTCGGTGCTTGGGAAAGGCTATCACGATTCCATGAAGGCAGTTTCCGGGCGTCACCGCGCCAGTTGGGGGCGTCGTGACTGGTTTTAAGCAAGCGATGTATTGCTTTGCTGAATGGCAACTTCATGCATCCGTATTATGACAGAACCCTGTCTTTTTCGTGCGGCTTGGGAACAAAGAGTACGAAATTTGCGAGCCGAAGGCGATCCTATTCGGAATGTTTTGGAAGAAATTCTATTGCGGATCCTCAAGCTTGAATCCCAGAAAAACCAGAGAGCATTTTAGCGAGGGAGAGATGACTATCCGCCTCCGCAGGATGCTGAGAAAGGCTTGTAGCCCGCGGCCTCCTCAGTATTGCCGAATATGGAAGGATTCCTGAAACGTAAGAAGGAAAAGTCTTGTGAAGGAGCTGAAGACCAGTCCCAAAACCGATCTGTTACTATCGGAAATTCTCACGTACCCAAACCCGATTTTGCTGGTGAAAGCAGAACCCGTTCGGAGCATGAATGAAGAAATTCAAAATCATCTCAACCGTATGGCTCGCATCATGTATCAGTATTCTGGGCTTGGCCTCGCGGCGCCGCAAATTGGCCTGCCTTTGCGCCTTATTGTGGCCAGGAGTGGCGATCGGATTTACAAACTGGTTAATCCAAAGATTTCCTGGGATTTTGAACGGGTCTCCGATTTTGAAGGCTGTCTCAGTTTACCGGGTGAGGTCTGGCAAGTCGAAAGGGCGCGGGAGGTCATCGTCGAAGGCTTCGATTCCACAGGTAAGGAGCAATCTATTCTCGCCAATGGTCTGCTCGCACGAATTTTTCAGCATGAAATCGATCATTTGGATGGAATTCTGATCAACTCCATCGGAACACAGGTTGAACAATGCGAATAGGAATTTCAAGTTGAATGCTTTAATGGCCCCCAAGATGTTTTTCACCAAGGGCGTAGGCTATCATCGAAACAAGCTGCAAAGCTTTGAGCTGGCGTTGCGCAGTGCCGGTATTGAAAAATGCAATCTGGTTGCGGTCTCAAGCATTTTCCCGCCTCGGTGTGAAATCGTGTCCAGAGAAGCTGGTAGTGTAGAATTAAGAGCCGGACAAATCACGTTCGTTATCATTGCAAGGGAATCTACCAACGAACCACACCGGCTACTCTCCGCTGCTATCGGTTTGGCGACGCCTAAGGACAAAGATCAATATGGATACATCAGTGAACATCATGCATTCGGCGAAACGCAGAAAAAGTCTGCGGATTTTGCAGAAGATCTCGCTGCGACCATGTTGGCTTCAACGTTAGGAATCGAGCTTGACCCGGATGTTGCCTGGGACGAGCGCAAAAAAGTCTATAAAGTCGGTCAGCGCCAGTTTATCAGTAGAAGCATCGCCCAATCGGCCCGCGGGCACAAAGATGGATTGTGGACGACGGTGATTGGCTGCGCCGTTATGCTGTTTTAAGCAAAGAAATAGAAAATGACTATGAAGGAGATTGGTGTAACATGCCAATCTACGAATACAAATGTTCAAAGTGTGGCCATGTCTCTGAGGCTTTTCAGCGCATCGGTGCAGATGGCTCCGAGTTGAATTGCCCAATTTGCAATACACCAAAGCCGGAAAAAATATTCTCTGCTTTTGCCTCTAGTGGCGGTGAGTCTAGTTTCCGCAGCTCTGCAAGCTGTGGAGCTGGTGGATTTACGTGAGCGTCCTAATTCGGACTGGATGTCCGAACTATTTTAACCATACAACGTCATTTGGGATGTTCTCCACTATATGTCGTTTTGTTTCCTACTAGACAAGAACAATAAATTGGGTTGATAAAACTAAGTGTCGTTGTAGGGTTAACTTTTATTCTGTATCTTTATCAAAAAAAATTATGAATACTGACCTCAAAAAATGGTTAGCGGGGGAAGGACAAATATTCTTAAAGGAAATTGGTGTCAAAAAGGGTCAGGCTGTATTAGATTTTGGTTGCGGTTCAGGACACTATACAATCCCAGCAGCAAAAGTAGTGGGAGACGAGGGCAAAGTATATGCTCTTGAGAAAGATAATGGAACTTTGGGTACAGTAGCCCAAACTGCTAAATTAGAGGGATTGAAAAACATAATTTTCCTAAAAACATTAAGGGAGTTGAAAGCCGCTCTCGAAAACGAGTTAGTAGATGCAATTTTATTTTATGATGTTTTACATTATATGAATGCTAATGAGAGGCGAGAGATATATAAAGAGGTCTATACGATTTTAAAAAATGATGGATTCCTTTCTGTTTATCCAAAGCATTATAAAGCAGATGAACCCTTAGACAATTTTGCAGACATGAAATTAGAGGATATAATAAAAGAAATAGAAAGTGCAGGTTTCAAGCTTAAGAGTAAATCTTTTAAAAAACTCATTCATGATGATAATTATGATAAAGGAGTTATTTTGAATTTTACCCGATTAAAACAAGGGATAAAAAAAGTCTGAATATTTAATGGAGAAAAGAAAGGATCACTTATGGCACTTCTCGTTGCGTTTAGCACCGACGATGGCGAAAGTTTTAACAACGGCCATTTTGGTATGGCAAAATATTATTATATTTATAATTTTGGCGGTGAAAAACAAGAATTTGTAGAACAAAGAAAAAACGTTGATTTTAAGGGGGACGAATCAATGAAGCACGGTGATCCCGAAAAAGCTAAATCCACTTCTTCCGTTTTGAAAGGTGTTGATGTTCTGGTGGGTAAAAGATTTGGGCCTAATCTCCCTAGAATTTCAAAGAAATTTGTCTGTGTAGTAGTCAGAAGAAATACTATTGATGATGCGATCAAATTAATAAGCCGAAACTTGGATAAGATAGTTCAAGAGAAAAATAAAACTAATAACAGAAAACATATTGTATTAAGCTAATTGATATTAGGGAGAGCAAGATGTTAGAAGTTGATGAATGGATGGAAATGATAAACCAAGAGCGTGAACAAAAGGATATCTTCTTTTCGAGTCATTATCAATCGCCAATTCCCGTTGAAGAACGTCAACAGTTCAAAGGCCTCGACTATTATCCTCCTGACCCAGAATTTCGGTTTGAGCTTGATCTCCACGAACATGAGGAGAAAAAAACATTAAAAATAGAAGACACGCAAGGCAACCAACGGGAATTCCTGCGATGGGGCGAATTCAGGTTTAAAATCGGTGATAAGGAGTGCACGCTTCAGGCTTATAAAAGTGATCCGCAGGAAGAACGCTTGTTCGTTCCTTTTCGGGACGAAACCAGCGGCAAGGAAACCTACGGGGCAGGCAGATACCTTGATCTCGATCCTGAAGAGCACCAAACTATAGAGGGGAAATGGATTCTCGATTTTAATAAGGCTTATAATCCCTGGTGTGCCTATAGTGAATTTTATGCCTGTCCTTTCGTCGATCCAGAAAACTGGCTCAATGTACCAGTACGTGCTGGTGAGAAAAAATATTCCGCAAAATAAAAAGAACAGGAGGAAACGATGGCTAATAATTTTTCTGAAGAATATATTCGCAGGGAAGTGGCAAATGTAATGCATCCGATGATAAATTGCAGCTTGGTCGAACTCGGAATAGTTAAAAGTATAGAAGTTAAAAAACGGAAAGTCATAATCACTATGACGTTTCCATTCCCTAATATTCCTATCGAGGATTATCTTGTAGATAGTGTGAGAGCGTCCATTGAAGAGATTGACAAAACGGTTGAGATTAAAACTGCTGTAATGACTAAAGAGGAACTACAAAAATTTTTGGCTTTGGAAAAGGAAAACTGGAAAGGTGTTGTTTAGAGAAAAGGAGGCATGATGAGCAGGGTTATAGAAGTCACTGACCAGACTTTTGAGCAAGAAGTTCTCAATTCAGACCTACCCACTGAGGTGGATTTTTGGGCGCCATGGTGCAGGCCATGCAGGATGGTATCTCCTATTTATGACAAGCTTGCAGAAGAATATGGGAATTTCAAATTCTGCAAGATCAACGTAGATGAGAATCTCGAGACAGCAAGAAAATATCAGATCCAGAGCATACCTATGCAGATGTTCTTTGCCAACGGGGAAAAAGTCGATGAGCTGCTCGGTGCCGTCCCTGAACAAGTGATCAGGTCAAAAGTTAATGATGTTATCCAACGATTTCCAACAGATGAGAGGGGAAGACTCAAGGTTATACTGTCATCCTGGATTGAGCACAACAGACAAGATAGCGATAAATTCAGAAAATGGACGCAACAGGCAGAGCAAATGAAAAGCGATGCGATTTATAGAAGTGTATTAAGCGCGGCAAGCGAGATGGAAAAGGTAAATGAAAAGTTAGCTCAATTATGGAATGAGCTATAGGAATTTCATTGAAATAGATTGACACCGTGGAACTAAACAAACAGACATCGAAACACAATTATTATGCTTTTTTATGGCACGCGGTGTTTCTTGCATTGGCAGTAAATTGCATGGATGTAGACACAATCATTCCTGCGATGATGGTTGATGCGGGTGGCAGTTCGCTCCAGCTTGGAATTTTAACAGCAATTATGCTGGGTGGAGGAAGATTTGTGCAACTACTCTTTGCTCCGTTCGTTAATAATCGACCTGCTGCAAAGAAAGGCATTTTTTCTATCAGAAAGGTCATCTCCAGTGGTGAACTCAAAAACAGATAGAATATATCCTGATTCGGGTGTGGAATTAAGTCCCTTTACGGCAAAAAATTATGATAAGGTTATGAACATTGCTTCACTTGGTCTTTATCGAGGCTTTATCCACAGGGCAATCAAGGCAATGGATATTCAGCGTGGAGATAAAATCCTCGATTTGGGCTGCGGTACCGGGCGCAATGCTTGCATTATGTCAAAATACTTGGGTGATGACGGAAAAATAATCGGTATGGACCTTTCGTCGATTATGGAACAGCAATTCAATAAAAAGTGCGCGAACTATCCGAATATCAAATTTATCAGGCAAAGAATTGATCTGCCTTTTTCTCTGCCAGAGCAATTTGATAAAATATTTATTAGCTTTGTGATCCATGGTTTCCCGCATAACATTCGCCAGACGGTTCTCGAAAATATCGCTGCCCATTTGAAACCTGGCGGTGCATTTTATCTGCTCGATTTTGCCGAATTTGACTTGAATGTAATGCCGCCATTGTACCGCTTTATTTTTAAAAAAATCGAATGCAAATATGCTTTTGATTTTATCGAAAGGGATTGGAAACAGATACTGGCAAATCATAATTTCGCTGGCTTTGAAGAGTTGTTCTTCTTCAAGAATTATGTAAGACTATTGAAAGCCCAAAAATCAAACCGGGCTAAAGGGAAGCTTGTAAGAATTGCCATCCCAACCAACGATGGGATAAATATCTTTCCGAAAATGTTGGGCATGGCAAAAGAAATGGTTATCTACGAAATTGAAAATGGAGCGGACATCAGGCTCATTGAGAAAAGGACTAATCCTTTTGCAGAAACGATGCAGCACTTAAAGACTTTAGATGTATATGAGCTAATCAATGATTGTGCGATTGTTATTTCATCTCGTATTGGTAAAAAAGGGGTAAGCAGACTGCAAGAAAAAGGGATGAAACTATTTTTCAGAAATGGAAATATTCAAGACGCTTTGTTGGATGTCGTCAAAACGGTAGGCAGTGTATAAAGCTTAGAACCCGCAGGAGCATTAAAAATGTTGCCACTCAAAAACCAGTTTATCTTTGCCCCCATTAAGACCGGATATGGCGATGGCAGCGGCACGGTGACGGAAAAGCATCTCTCTTTTTATGAAAGAAGAGCAAAATATTTAGGTGCGATCATCTCCGAGCCTTTCTATCTGGACAAAGGTTTGCGAGAATTGCCCACCCAAATGGGCATTGACAACGATGACAAAATTGCCGGCTTGAGAAAATTGACCGGGCTTTTGCATAATAGTAACACCAAAGCGATTGCTCATTTGAACCATCCCGGCCGTATGGCCAACCCGAAAATCCCCAATAACTATTTTGTTTCTTCTACTGATAAACCTTGCGAAAATCGTGGTGCCGTTCCCCGAAGGATGAACAAAGAGGAAATTAGCAAGGCCACCGAGTTGTTTAGAATCGGGGCGATGAGGGCGCAACAGGCAGGTTTCGATATCATCGAGCTGCAGTTTGGTCACGGCTATTTGTTGGCGCAGTTTTTATCCCCGGAAGTCAACGACCGACAGGATGAATACGGCGGCTCGTTCGAGAATCGCTGCCGTTTCCCAGTAGCGGTTTTCGATGCGGTGCGGCAAGCAGTTGGTCTGCCCATCATCGTCCGTGTCAGCGGCGATGAGATGACCCCATCAGGAATAAAAATTGCGGAAAGCATACAACTGGCCAAAATGCTAGCAATGCGCGGAGCCGCGGCTATTCATGTTTCCGCGGGTTCGGTATGCTCAATGCCGCCCTGGTTCTTTCAGCACATGTTTGTTCCCAAGGGTAAAACCTGGGAAATGGCAAGACAAATTAAAGAGCAGGTGAACATTCCGGTCATAGCGGTTGGGCAAATCAATGAATTTGAAGATATAGAAAAAATAAAAAACGAAAAGATTTCGGATTATGTGGCTATTGGAAGAGCATTGGTGGCAGACCCCGATTTTGTGGGCAAATATCTTGGAGAAGTTAAAGGCGACATACGCCCATGCGCGGCGTGTGCTGAGGGCTGTTTAGGCGAGGTCAGGGAAGGACATGGTCTGCATTGCGTTGTGAATCCGCTCGTGGGCAACGATTATGACGAGATCGAGCCTGCCGCAGAAAAGAAAAGGTATGCCGTTGTCGGAGGCGGATTGGCGGGAATGCAGGCCGCTTTGACTTTGCAGCAAAGAGGGCATGACGTCGTGTTGTTCGAAAAGGACAAACTCGGGGGACAATTTAATCTGGCCTATCTTCCGCCACAAAAGCAAAATCTCAAAAAAGTTGTTGATTATTTTGAGCACCAGATAAAGCAAGGGTCAGTGGCTGTCATCGCCAAAGAAGCGCAGGAAGATGATTTACTTTCGGCCGGATACGACGGTGTGATCTTGGCAACCGGAGCAGTTCCTGCCATTCCACCGGTTAAGGGCCTTGGCAAATTTTATTGGACGGAATTTTTAAAGGATGAAAATCTGCCAGAAAACGAAACAGTGCTCATCATCGGAGGCGGGTTAATCGGCGTGGAAATGGCAAGCAAGCTTGTAGACAAAGGCAACAAGGTCATCATCGTGGAAATGCTGCAAGAAATGGCTCGGGGGATGGAGATGATGGAAAAGGCACTTACCATGAAAAAATTAAAGGCGAAAAATGTGGCAATGTATACCAATTGTGCCGTAAGGGAAGTCAAAGGTGACCAGGTATTGATCAGTGGTGAAGAGCAAATCGTTCTAACAAACATAAATAGAATTGTCATTGCAACCGGAATGCAAAGCTACAATCCCTTGGAAGAAAAACTAAAGGGAAGAATCCCGGTTTATGTAATTGGCGATGCCAAAGAGGTGGGCAAAGCAAAAGACGCGATTAAAAGTGGCTATCAATTAGCCAGAAGGCTATAAATTGTTGGATATAAAATTCAATGGACAACTCATAGATGGAGGACCCTATGTCTGATCGACGGAATATCATTTTCTCGGCAGCCCTGTCATGTTTTTTACTATTATCTTCATCCATTCTGTTCTCACAAATCAAAGCAGGCTGTCCTGGTTTTTTTCTCAGGGATGGAAATGGCAAGATTATTAATCCCATAAGTGGGGAAAATGCGAACGTACCTTTTAGCACCAAACAAACTTGCGGATACTGCCATGATTACGCTAAAATAACCGAAGGCTATCATTTTCAACAAGGTTGGGATCGCATTCGAGATGATTTTGGTACCGAGATGGGCAAACCTTGGGTACTGTCGAATGGCATGATGGGGAAATGGTGACCGCCTTCTTTTCGTCAGTTGGCGAAAAAGGTTAATAACAATGCTGATGAAATCGATTTGACTCCTTTCGATTTTGCATCGGGTGGTGCAGCGGGTTATGCGCAACTGCAGGGACCAATGAAAAATGAGACTACTTGTGGTTCTTGCCATCCCGGCGGGGGCGGATTAGAGTACGACCGTGATGGTGAAAGATATGACACAAGACTGGCAGCAAATCCTGAACTAAAGAATTCTCTGGATGGCGATTATTATCAAAGCAATTGGAATAAAAGTGGCGTGTTAGAAGCGGATTGTTTTCTTTGCCATCTCCCCAACTATGAATTCAATGTTCGCACTCGTCAGCTCAAAATGCAAAATTTTAAATGGGTGGCGGTTGCCGCCTCTGGTTTGGGCACAGTTACCGGGATAGTGGCAGAAAATGAAATCCCGAAGGTGCAATATAATAAACGATTTTTCAATGATGACGGAACTGTGGCAGTTAATTTGACCTGGCCGCCTCCGGATGACAATTGCAGTTTTTGTCACAGCCGCTCTGATGTCAAGAAACGGGGATTTACCTGGAACGATATTCACAATCCGGATGTTCACCAGCAACAAGGGCTTCATTGTGTTACCTGTCATCCTGCAGGGATCGATCATCAAATTGCAAAGGGGAATGAAAATATCAGCACTGTCCGTGATGATCTTGATAATACCATGAAGGGATGCCAGGATTGTCATGAGACCGGGTATTTAGGGGCCTCCATCCCCAAACACGCATCCGTCAGGGCATCCCATTTAAAAGCCATTTCCTGTGAGGCCTGCCATATTCCCAAATTAAACCGTACGGCTGCGTTGGGGTTTGAAGCATCCAGCGGTAAATTAGTCCATACAACCATGCCCCCTGGGTTTAAAGCGTTTGGCGAACTGGGAGAATGGCAACCCATTTACAAAGAGAGAGAAGATGGAAAAATTTATCCTGTAAATCCAATTTTGGCAATCTGGTTTGGCAATAAAGATACCGATGGTGTCATCTACCCCCTGTTTGCCAGAGAGCATAAAAAAGGATTTGACATTTACAGGGATCAATTGAAGGACGACAATAACGATGGTAAAACCGAGGTCAATACCTCCGAAGAAATTATCCTGGCCCTAAAGGCTTATCGGGAATCGTTGAAGGGAAATAAACGGTTTCAACGAATTCATCCCGTTCTTATGAAAGGGGGATTTGCTTATGATCTTGATGAGACAGGTACTTTAAGAAGAGAGAGAAATGATTTAGCTGATGCCGAAGGATTTTCAATCAACCATAATGTAGCGCCCGTTCACGAAACACTGGGGGCAAATGGTTGCAAGGATTGTCATTCTCTTAATTCACATTTTTTTGCAGGTAAGGCTACACAAGATATGTATGCAGAGGACGGAAAGCCTGTGCAATCATTCATTGGAAAGAGTTTTGGCTGTAAACCAATCATATTTATAGTTAACAGCCTTCATCAAAAAATCATGTCACCAATTCTTGGCCTACTCTTTATTGTAGTGATTTTCTTTATAATCCTTCATTATCATAGCATCGGCCCTAAACATCCTTATCTCGCATTTGAAAGAGGTGAAGTGAAACGATTCAGTCTGACTGAGAGGATGATTCATCTCTTTAGGTTAATTTCATTCACGTTTTTAGCAGTAACCGGATTAATTTTTGCCTTTAATGCCACCAATTGGTTAAATCTATTTTTTTCTTCCTATCGACAGGCCGTAACAATACATATCATTTCTGGCATCATTTTTACAATTACAACAATATGGGGCTCTATCATGTGGTTTAACGACGCTTTGTTTGAATCTTATGATAAAGAATGGGTGCGGAAATTAGGTGGTTATTTGGGTCATAAAGGCGAAATTCCTTCAGGCCGTTTTAATGCCGGACAAAAAGCTTTCTACTGGATGACGGTCGTATTTGGTGGACTTCTCATCATAACTGGCATTCCACTTGTATTTAAGTCAGCTATTCCCGGTTCAATGGTATGCTTGTTAGATACATTTCATAATATTGTAGCCTTTATCCTTATTGCTGGAGTTTTAGCTCATGCTTACCTCGGAACCATTGCCAATCCCGGCACCTGGCAAATACTGCTGCATGGAATGGTTTCCAAGGTCTGGGCGAAATACCATCATCCTATTTGGTATCGAGAACTGGTACGTGAAAAAATTGTTGAAGACGAAGGCCATGATGGAGAAAGTAATAATAGCAAAAAGGTTGATAAGGTTGATCCGTCTATTTCTGAGGCGAAAGAACAGATTTTGTAATTGTCCAGCCAGATGAAATGAGGCAGTGCCTGTTTATGCAACTGGTGATGCCTGTGAAGTGGGCAAAGCAAAAGACGCGATTGAAAGTGCGTATAAATTAGCGAGCAAGCTAT
>DYKH01000061.1 GCA_020722685.1 Caldithrix sp.
TTGGATCCGCCAGTCAGTCAAAGATTTACCCTCACCAAACACGGTCTTTCAATAGGCAATTGGTATTAGCACGGCCACATGACATTTATCATGGTGAAATTATGACGTGAACCGCTGTGCAATCTGCCATCAAATTGTATTTTTGGGTGTAAAATCCCTGAAAACCGAAAGCGGGATTTCTTATTTATGAAAGAACCGCCTAATTATCAAACAGCAAACATCACTTCAAAAGATTCAACAAAGCCGTTATGGACGGTGGTTGATGTTGCCTCTTATTTGAGGTTGCATCCAGAAACAGTGCGGGCGATGGCAAGAGATGGAAGGATCCCATCTGTCAAAGTGGGGAAAACGTGGCGTTTTTATTCGGACCAAATCAAGACTTTGTTATTCAATGGAATAAAGCAGGCTAGATTGCAAAATCAATCTCACAAGGAGGAGTGATTCGATGTCAAGGAAATTGGCTCGTATTTTGTCCATCCTGGTAGCCTTGGCTTTCATTATTAACTTGGTGGGCAAGGCGAATGCATCAGGCGTTACGAATATGCAGGGATTAGCAGTTCAGTTAGCAGTTCAGAATGATTCTCCCCCCCCTTCGGCTTGCTCCAATTTGGACGTGATTTTTATTGTGGATCAATCCTCCAGCATGCGTCATAATGACGCCGTTGCCAATCGCGAATATGCGGTGGAAGGCATGATTGATCTGTTGGTGGATCTGGCGATTAACCAGTGTCCTGATAGTTACCATCGCATCGGTGTTATTTCGTTTGGGTCGGACTACAGTACGCGCGTGGATGTCGAACTTTATGATATCAATCCATCCACCTCTTCGGACGCCAAACGCATTCGCGACGAGTTGCGGCCGAAGGTCAAAGCAGACGATCTGGGGACAACCTACCCCGAACCTGCCTTTCAGGAAGCGTACGATATGTTCAATCGTAATGCCTTTTTTGATGACCAACCGCGCAAAAAGGTGATTATTTTCATTACCGATGGCTTGCCCTGCGAACCCGGTAAATGTATGGGGGCAAATTATATTGCCAGTACCGCACATTTACGTTCTAAAGTGAACAGCCTATTTTCCTTTGCCAGCGACTTGAAACAACGCGAGAAATGCCTGTCCAATCTCCGAAAGGAATATCCCGAAAGCCTGCCCCCTGCCGAAAAAACCACCGGTTGTCTTGAGGCGAATGATGTGGCTGATTCTTCCTATGATGAAAGCACGTACATCTACACATTGTTATTGCATGATAACGATAATTCTTACGTTCCCGAAGCGGTGACTGAACTGACGGAAATGTCTGAGGATTATGCGGGCGAGTTGTTGAAGAACCAGAGCGAAAACCAGATTCCAACAAGTCTTCGTAAAATCCTCTCGCAACTGGTGGGGGTTCGTCCCACCCTGCTTACCGGACCCAAGTTTGCTGTTAATCCTTATCTCAACAAATTGATCGTCACGGCCTACAAGAGAAGTGCCGATGTAAAATTTACGCTTTCCTATACCGATGCCGGCGGGACGGTGCATACCATTCAAGGCGGGGAGGCAACCGCGGGTTTTACCCTCGACCCGGATAATGGTTATTACCAGTTTGGTGCAAATGAGACTTACACAATCCTAAATCCATATCCTGGCATCTGGACGATGTCTTCCTCCAATCCGAACGGGTTGGATGTCTACTATCAAGCCATCAATGCAGATTTTCGCGAGGTGACTCCCTTCAGCCAAATTCCCCAATATGATCGTGAACCGTTCTATAACACATTCAATCCTACTTACTTGGAATTCGCGTTACATGATGATGCACGTAATGGCGAGATTGTAGATCAGTCGGATAAAGCTTTGTTCGCGATTAATGTTCAAGCGGTTGTGACTGCACCGGATGGGAAGCAAATCATGTATCCCCTCAGTTGGAATACTGCCAGCCGTTCTTTCCGCGCCGATCAGCCTCTCCAGGTGCCGCTGGAGGGACAATATAAGCTCATCATCACCGGCACCACCCGCCATCACGAAGGCGAACCAGTGGTGGATACGGCCAATGAAGCCGAAGTTTTCAACAAGCCTTTTACGCTCTTCCAGGTGGAAGGGGAATTTACAGGGCTCGACGTTTTTCCCATTGCAATAACGCCCGTTACGCCCCTGTCGGAGGAGAGCTTGGGCAACATTCATGCTACCATTCTGGGTGGCTGGCCTCTCAAGGTGTTGCCCTACCAAGTACGTGTGCGATTGGCTGATGAAAATGGAAATACGATGACGGATATTGAATCTGTTCTCGAAAATCCAACCGACTCCATTAAGGCTCAATTGATTCATATTCCTGAGCAAGAGGAAGGCGCAGAACCTGTCGAGAATATCAGCTCTGAAATTGTCACCCTGCAACCCGATACGGCCAGCCCGGGTGACTTTGTAGGGACTTTCGAGAATTTTGGATACGAAGGCCGGCATACCTTGATCTTGACCATTGCCGATGACGCGGTGAAGGAAGGTTACTGGCCTTATCAACGTGAGATAAGGGTTGAGTTTACCCGCCGTGATTGTTTGTTCTGCCGCACGGGAACCTACTACGCCTTGCTCGGCATGATGATCGCGTTCATTCTGGCGCTGATTGCATACAACATTGCCATTCGCACAAACAAGGTGCAGGGCTCGCTGGTTTTTGTGGACGGCTCGGCGAATATTGCCACCTTTGGCTTGTACAACGGCACCAACTTCCGCACCATTAAGCCGCGGGAACTGGATCAATACCCACAATTGGCGCTCAAACGCATGAAAGTCCAGAACATCGGTAAAAAGCGGCGCGCCTCGCGTAACGAAGAACAGGAATCTGGTCTCATGTACACCGATGAAATGTCGGGTGTGCGCGTGGATTGCGCGTCCTCCGATGGACGAACATTCTCGGTGGATTTGTATCCCAACACGCCGATGATTTATAGCGACGACACAATGGCACAAATGATCTACGAACCTGTTGAATAATCCCTGAAAAAAGGAGCAAAAAATGACTCGTCCAGCGATTGTGATTGGTCTCGGCGGCACTGGTCAGTGGGTGCTTACTTTCCTCAAAAAGGAATTGTTGGAGATTGGCGGCGGAACCATGCCTCCCGGCGTGAAATTGTTGTCCTTCGACACCACCTCGCGAACTACGGCTGGTACGGGGCAATCCTCCAAGCGCGAAAAGGAGGAGGATATTCGCGCCGGTGCAGTGCGCCTGATCGAGGGAAAGGAATTCATCCCGATTGGCGATAACATCGGCACGCTGACAAGCGAAATTGCAGCGGGCAAGCATGCCCACTTGCAATGGTTCCCGGCTAAGTCGTTCCTGTCTAAATTGCCTCCTGCGGCCTTCAACACCAAGGAGGGAAGCGGTCAGATCCGCCAGATGGGACGCATCTCCATTTTTCGCGACCTGGCGGCCATTAATCATTCCGAAGTGCTTTCCCGCCTGCGCGCGGCCATGCAGGATTTGCAAGGCAAGGTCTCGCGCGATATGCAAATGGAGATCATTATCGTTGGGTCGCTGGCAGGTGGCACAGGTGCAGGGATGCTGGTGGATCTGGCCCTGCTGGTTCGGGCGCAGGCTGCTAAAATGGTATCCAACAACTACGTGGTGCGTGGTTTCTTCATCTTACCGCGTGCTTTCACCAGCGGGGGATTGGGCGAAGGCCGCGACATGCTGGCTCGCTCGTTTGCCACCTGGCGAGAACTGGATCGCTTCATGATCGTTAGCGAACGCTTTGGCCTGCGACAGATCAATTACCACGACTCGAATCAGGATTTGCGCTTGCGCTTAGATCGCCGCGCATATGACGTTAGTTATATGATAGACCCAGCACGGCAAACCGTCAATTCGCTGGATAATGTCCGCGCGGAGGAAGGGTTGTTCCCGGGCGTGGCTCACGTCATTTCTGCCATACTGGATGAAAAGGCGGGTAAGGCCTACACCGAGTTTGTCACCACCAACCTAGCGGGCAAACTGGCCCAACTTCCGCGCCGCCCCTATCATTCTGCGATCGGCTCGTACACACTCAAGGTGCCGGTCTATTACGCGGAGGAAAAATTCTCTCACCAACTCGCGTTGGATGTGATGCGCCAGTTGCTTGCTCCCGAGGTGAATGACAAGGGACGCGTGACAGGGGTGTCGGAAATTCGCAATCGCGAAGTTCCCGAAGGCCAAGTTGGCGTTCCCGCAGCCATCAAGTTTATGACGGCAAGTTCGTTCAATATCAGCGGAAATGAAATTCCCAATACACAATTCCTTCCTTTGCTAGCCGAAGTCCGCGATAAGGAGGGATTACGGAACAATGCCTACGTCCAGAACATTGCGCGCGGCGGATTAACCATTGGCAACTCCCGCTTCCTCAACGCGTTGACCAACATCAGTCAGGACGAGGAAGGGAAGTTAATCATGCGCGATATTCAGGATGAATTGAACCATCCCATCTGGCGCGATGTCGCGCCCAGCCGTGTGGCTGGCGATACACCCGAGGCCGCCTTTTCGCGCATCAAGAATCGCGTCCCATCAGTGCGCCAGGAACATTACGGGGTGGATACCGCCAGCGGCGAACGCTTGCGCGGAAAATATGGCAAGGCACTCGAGCAAGCCAAAAACGCCCAGGTGGCGCGCTTCCGCAAACTCCTTCTGGCTTGGACCATCCACGCCCTCAATGGCGAATCAAACGATCCGCGTTTGGCGCGTGGCGGCAAGATCGGTTATGCCCGCTCGTTCTATTCAGGCATGATCGAAACCTTCGATTACTTTGTCCGCTTCCTTAACACAGTGCGACAGACCCGCAATGAAGAACTGCGACTGGCAGCGCACACCCGCCAGGCTGCGGATGCGGGGTTGAAAGAATACGATCGGCTACGAGGCAAAAAATGCTGGTTGACTTTCTGGGACGACTTTACCCATCCCGATGCCTATCGCGCCCAGCGCAACTACTTGATGGCCGAACAGCGCGATATTGACGTCCGCAAGGATGACATCCTGCTGGATGTTCTGGCAGAAACCGCGCTGGAAATGCGCGCCATCGCTGAAAAAACGCTTGGAGATATTCAACGCTGGATCGTCCATCTTGCAACCGGCGACCAGAATCAAAAGGTCAATGGGCTGTACCAGGAGGCGTTGGACTCCCTTTCTAATGTCAATGTGAATCACGAACAGGACAAGCGTTTGGCAAAGATTAGCCAGATTATCGGAGAGCACGAGTACAAAACCGACGATGCGTTCGTCACCGACGCCCTTTCCAAAATCGAATGGAACGTTTCTGACGGCGGTGACGGCTTGAAGTTGACTTGCGGAATCAATTTCCCGGCGGAAGAGGAGAATCGCCCGTCCGCTTATCGCGCCTTTGCCCGTGAGGGAGAAGCGCCCTCTCAAACTAATCTCCAAATGATCCTTGCCTTGGCGCAACGGCCCTTCAAGGTGTTATACAAAGAACGCCCGCTGGCAAAGGAAATCGCGAAGGTGTATCCCACCGGAGTAAAACTGGCTGAAGCAGTGGATAAGTTGGCCGAACCGCTTTACCTGCCTGCCTCGGCGGAGATTGGATCGGAGATCGTGGCCTGCTACATCCGCGTTCATTCCGGCGTGGATGAAGGCACGTCTCGCTACTTTGGCGAATTCGAAGAGGAAATGAAGGCGCGCAATCCCCAGATCAAAGGCTCCAGCCTAACCTTAGTGGACTCGGAAGACCCACATAAGATGACCATCGTCCGCTCGGACGACTTGATCCCAAGCCAGGACTTCCAAATGTGGCACGCCTGCCGCGAAGCATACATTCAACAGGTAACGGATCCGCATCGGGGCATTCCAGCAGCAGAACTGCACATCTTCCCGGCGGAGATCAACGCCTGCAGTTACGAGGCCGAAATTCCGCGTTCGCTGGGAAAAAACTATCGCACTCTCCATCCCGAGGTGGTGGCCCTACTGGAAGACAAAGAACATTTTGAAATGTTCCTGCGCGCTTATGCTCTGGGCTTTATCAAGATTGCCACCAGCAACGCCGGTGATTCCTTCTGGGCTTATCAATTGCCCGAGGACAAGGAACCGCTTTACCTGAACAACCCGATCCGCACGATTGACGGTGCCATGAAAGAGGATATTTTCCAGATCATTCACAACTTCGTTATGGAAGGGGTGGATCAGCGCCCGGGCAAGAACCAGCAACGGTATGTGGATTGGGAAAAACTGCGCGATGCCATCCTTGCCGCCCAGCGTGATCTGGGTAAGGCCAAAGCCACCAAGGCATTCCGCCAGCAGGTGGATGATCCCAAAGGCCTCGTTCAGACCATCCTGGCAGATGTAGCCAACCGCCGCTCGACAATCAGTGACGAGGCATTACGCAGATCCATCGGACAGGAGCACGAAGACCTGGCTGACCTTGCCACCGTGGTTTACATGAAGGCTATTCAATCGGTGGAAAATCTGGCAAATAAATAAACGCTCTAACTAAATTTCCAGCGGCGGCTGGGTTGGTTCATGCCGCCACTGGTGTATCAAAGGCCAACATTCATGCCATTGCGCGACTTGTTATCGTTTCGTGGTCGTGAAACTCAGCAATTTAGTGGGTGGTCTCCGCCTCCCGCAATTCGACCCGTTCCGATAAAAACGGAGGGGGTATTGCGCGCTTCCCAGGGGGCTAGCGGCGAGGGCAAGGAAACGCAAGAGGAAAAGTATCCACCCACCTTGATTGTGACTATTGGAAAAACAGGTGAACAAGTTCTTTCCCTGCTAATCGAGAAAATTTTGCAGGGATCCACCGCCGGTAGCGGCTCGATTCGGGCGCTGGCAATCACCGATTCAGCCACCTCCATTCCAACCTTTGGGGGCAGGCAAATCCGGGCGTTGGAATTGCAACGTCCGCCAAACGCGCGCGACCAGTCCCAGTCACGGGCAGCCGCGAGTCGTTTATTCCAACAGGCGGTCAATTACAAACGCTACCAGGGCTGGCTTCAGGAAAACCTGCTCGACCTAAGCGGGGATATTCAGGTGTTTTTCATCGGGAGTCTCGCGGAACCCTCCATCGGCCTGTTGGGAGACGCGTTGCAGATCATCTCCAACTTTTCGCGCAGCACGGGCAGGACGGGGGTGTTCTCGCGGATCTGCGCGTTTCTTTCCCTGCGCGCCGCCTCCAGCGCTTCGATGCCTGTGGAGGATATTTTTGCCGCCAGCCGCGAAATTGGACGCTTTACTTTTAATGGCCCCCACGTGATGAACTCCTCTTTCGAACAATCCCTTGCAATTGAGTCGGCCATGCTGGATTATTTGTTTGTGCTGGATGATTTTTTGCCGCTGGCTCCAGCCGAAAAAAAAGAGAGTGTTCTTGCCCAGTTGCTGGCAGATTCGATCTTCTCCCTTCTGCATCCATCCGCGCGTTTTTTGTGGGAAAACCTGCGCAATGACCTAAGCCTGTCTGGCCAGATCCGCCAGCATACCCGCCAGCCGGTTGTGAACAGCCTTGGAACCGCAACCCTATACATTCCCCTGAACGAAATCAAGCGTTATACGGCTGCTCGGTTGGCGCGCGCGGTGATATTTGGTGAACAGGCCAATATGGCCGAAGGGTTGTTGAAACCAGCCGCGACAACATTGAAAGAAAACTCGCAAATCCTGGCTCGTCGGTTTCTTCTGGACGGTCCCTTTCCGCATCCTGTATATGGATGGTTGTTGGATGCCAATTCTCCTGGCTATTTCAACAAAACGCCTGATTTATCCATGAAGTTTCTTCCAGCATTCCAAGCGCAGCTTGCTCACTCGTTGACAAGATATTTGAATCAACCTCCTCTGGACCTGGATCAGGCTCGCGAGGCGCTGGTCTGGCTGGACGGGCATCTTGCCAATTGCGAGGGCTGGTTCAAAGCCAGCAAACCCGCCAATCCCAACGCTCCGGAGCGCTTCACTTTCCAGCGGTTGTTATTTGTCTGGCGCGAGACGCTTCAATACTTGATCGAAGACCTGTCCAATTGGCCGAAAAAATTCTTTTCGTTGGCCATTCCAGAAATCCAGGCTTTGGCGGCAGTCTCCTCTTCAGATTGGCGCAGGGCGGCAAAGGGCGGCCTGGATTCCCGCTGGGGCACGGGCGCGGCAAAACCAACCACTTCTGCCAGCCTGTTCGATATTCTCAAAATGTGGCGGCTGGATGCCGAACGCGCTCTGGCAAATGCTTCCAACGATTACATCTATCGCTCGGCTCTCTCCAACGGATCGAGCGAAATGACGGAACTGGAAACGTACTACGCGGATACCGTTCGCCCGGAGTTGTCCAGAATCGGGTCAGAATCGGGCGTCACGTTCACGAACATTCGCGGGCGTTTGGAGTGGTGGATTCACCTGGTCCCCGACCACCTTCCGCAGATCTACCTGGTGTGCTGGCCCGCGTCCATGCTCCCCTCGGCGGAACCTCCACCCGAAGTGCGGTTTCGCTCCGACCAAATTCAGGCATTTGCCGCTTCCCTGGTGGAACTGGCGTATTCCCAAACCGAGACGCTGGAGGCGGATCTGACCATCAATTGGTTTGCCCGTCGCCTCAGGCATCTTTCGGGATTCTTACGCCGTGCCGGGGAAGCCTATCTTGAATTTGACCACGACCTGGCGGCGCAAATTCCCAATGCCGCCAGCCGTCGTTCTTACCTCATCGCCCACAGCCCTACTCTGAGCCGCGAGTTTGTAAATGACGTCTTTCCCAATGCCCTACGCCATGAGATCAACGAGCTGGCTGGCGGACAAAAAACGCGCTTCACCGCCCTTACGCTTCGCCTGAACATTCCCTTCGAAGCGGTGACAAAGTTTCGTGGATTTCAACGGGAATACATGGACAAGGCATCCGAGTCTGTTCACTTGTTTTCACAGGAACGGACCGCCGTCGCGTATGAAAAACGCCATTGGAAACTCAATCGCGAGCGGATCCTGCTCGTGCCGGAGATCGCGACGCTGTTGTCCGATTTGCAATTGGTCACCCTGTTTTTCCAGGCCTTGTTTGTGGGGCTAATACATGTGGAACAGAACGATTTGAGTGGACAATCCTATTGGGTGATGGACGCCGTTGAGAGTTTTCCATCCCTGCGCCTCGCGCCAACGGGACAGGACGGGTTGCTGCTGGCCCTGCGCCACTTTGCATTGGAACTGCCGAACGCGCCGAATATCAATCAAAACCCCCGCAATCATTTCCACCCGGCGAACCGTTCCAAATACATTTCCATCCTGACTGATAAGGCCAAGGAATTGGCATTCAAACCAGAGGCGCGTAGCGTGCGGGATGCGCTGAAGCAGGAATTTGACGAATGGAAATTGCGCGCAGAACACGATGACTTGGCCAAGTCGTTCCATACCCTCATCACATGCGAGCTGGATGAGCCGGTGTGGGCTGGCTGGTAATTGGGCGATTATTTTTGGAGATTAAGGACATGGCAAATAAGAACTTGTTTTCTGAGGGTAGTCAACTGGATCACGACGGTCATCCACTGGTGATCGAGCGAATTTTGTCGTCTGGGTTGACGGGCGAAGTGTATCGCGGCAGGTTGTCGTTGCCCGATCACCCTGAGCCGGTGACGGTGGCCATCAAGGTTATGAAAGCCTTGGATTTTCCCCTTGCGAGGCAGATGTTCTACAAAGAGGGAGAAACTCTGGCCTTCCTGATGCATCTTGAAGATGAGACGAAAGACCTTCTTGATGATGCGCTAAAGATTGCCCCAGCTTATTATGGCTTGAGTGAATACCATCCAAAAGATGGCGGCGAGGCGATTCCCTATATAGTTATGGAATTGATCGAAGGGAAAGAGGTCCCCGCGTTGTTGAAGCAGGGTGTTTTCTCTGAGTTTCAGTCGCTGGTGATCGCGTGGCACCTCTACCGCATTTTGGACATTCTGCACACCCGCCTGCAAAAAACCTTCATTGACCTGAAATTTGAAAATCTCTGGTGGGTGGAGAATCAAAGCAAGTGGGGAGGCCAGCTCAAACTGACCGACTTTGGCACAATGGAAGAGATCAAGGGCGAGCAAAAGCGCGGCGTGGCGCGCGACCTGCTTTTGGGCGGCGTTTATTTCCTGTCCATGCTCACCGGCCATACGCTGGCTTATTCCATTGGCGAGTTGAAGGAACAGGCGGAGCCGGTCATCAAGCATTATGCCGACAAGATGACCTGGGGAGTGCGCCGCGTGCTCGGCAGGCTTTTGCACCGAAACCTGGAAGCCCGCCCGGAGAGCGCGGCCGAAGCGCTGGCCGAGATGCGCCTGCTGGTCAATTTCTGGTCGCAGAGCAGGGAGCGCCTCTCGGATATGGCGCAGAAAAACCTGGCCAACGCGGAAGCGGAGGTTGAAAAAGCCCGGTCGTCGAAGCAGCCCCTCAGCAAGTCCGGTAGCGATGCGGCGGTGCGCGCCTATGCGGCTTTGGACATCCTGCGGATCAAATCTCCCGACCTGTTCAACGAGCGCGATATTGACCGCGTCAAAGCAGTGATGGCCTACGGCGATTATTTCGAGCGCGGTTATGCCCTGTTGCAGGGACGTTCGTTCACACTTGCGCGCCAGACTTTCGAGGAAGGCATTCTTTGGTCGGATGAGCCCGCCTCTTTGCGTCGCTGGTCGTTTGTGGCGCGTATCGGTGAAGAGGTCCCGCCCAGAGATTTTGAACAGCGCTTTTCCGAACTAAAGGCCCTGTTGGATTTCATTAACGATTACGCTCCTAACCCGTCCAAGTGGTCGTCAGCGCGGCGCGATTTTGACAGCCTTGCTAAAGTGGTTCAAGACAAGCCATCTTTGAAATCGAAAGGGCTGGATTACCTGATTGCTGAGTGCGAGTTTTTTGAATTGTATGAAGATGCCCAGAGCTTATTTATTAACGAGGAGTTTGACGAAGCGGGAAAAAAATATTGGAAAGCACAGGCCGTCTTGAATGACCGCCTGCCATCCGACGCGGCGAAGTTAATTGAAAGTGAAACGGGCAACCTTCCAGCCAGCCGCAGGAATGCCGAAAATCTTGCAGCCAAAGAGAATTCCATCCAATTATATGAGCAGGCCCGCAATGCTCTGCAATCTGGCGACTTGAAATCCGCGCAGAAATACGCGCAGGATGCAAGGGATGCCTACCAGCCGGTCTCGGAAGTTGGATTTCATGCGATTCGCCTCTCGACCCTCGCGGGGTTCGCCCTCGAATTGGCTGATAGCCACCCGGATGCGGTTCGAGAATACATTCGCGCAGCGCATGGGATTGCAGGTCTTGGTTTGTATGATTATGGAAGCGATGCGGCTTTTGATAATGTTCTCACAGCCAGCATTCATTTAAACTCCGCGCTTCAAAAAGCCGATTATTTCGATACCGCCGGCTTTTGCGACATGCTTGCCGCGGCCCATTCCGCGCTGGGCGAAAAAGGTTCCGTCGTCGAAGCCCCCGCCATTTATGCCGCGAACCGCGCCGTGTCTGCGGGGGAACCATCCTTCCTGGAGGGAATCGCCGAGGTGGTGGCGAAATTGCTTCCCGCCTCCACCCATCCCGCACTATGGCGCGTCAGCGCAGGGGAAATCCGCAAGGAGCAGGCTGCAAAGAAACACGCCGATGTGGACGAGACCCTGGGCGTTGCGTATCAGGCATTATTACCCATCCTGCCAGATCCGAACCAGCCGTCCGGGCTGGGCGAAGTGTTCCGAAAGATCGCTGAACTCGCTGTTAATTCCGAAGCGTTCGATTTGGTAACGATGCGCGATCATGTCTCCCGCCTCGATACGGCTCGCGCCGCACTCGAAAAGGCGCTGAAAATCCTCGATGTGAATGACAATTATCGGCGTGAGGAAATCCAATCCCTGCTGAATTCCGTCCATGAGGCTTTGAAGACCGCACCTCAATCTGTCAGTGCGCAGGTGGATGCCCGCCGTGAAGAACGCGCGCAGCGGCTGGAGGCGCTCTCGCAGGAACGTCTCACCCTGCTAAAGGAGATGGACTGGGTGACTCGCGGCGACGATTTGAAGGTGAACGATGAGATTCGCGCCGCCATCCAGGAACCGCTGCGCCGACGCCTCCTTGATTTCCTGTATCGCTGTTATCAACTTGAGGCAGGCAATGCCGAGACGTTAAAAGATGCTCTACAACGCGTTCAAATGGGAGGCGCGGTTTCGGCGGTGGATCAGATTTCCACTCGTGCGATGATTGACTGGGCGATCCGTTCTCTCGACCAATTGGGAGTTAAAGCGTGGACACATGTCGAAAACGTGGCGGCGGACCATCGGGAAAAGATCGAAGCAGAATCAAAACTCATGGGCGCGTTTTTCGAAAAGGGCGATCTGGCCTCCCTCGCCGCGGAACTGGATCGGAATCGCCCCGCGTTGGGAGAGACCCCCGAGTGGAAGTCGCTCCAGGTCGGTTTGGCGCAGGCAATTGCCTGGAGATCCTGGTGTGAAGCGAAAGAGCCTGTTTTTCAGTCTGGACAAGCCGATGCTAATCTATTACGCAACTTGCGCGCCTTTTCCAGCCTGAAGTTGCCGTCGGCATATTGGGATCAAAGCCCCGCGCCGGTTTATCTTAATCAGGCGCAAAAGAACCTGCAACAAAAATTGGAACAAGCAAAAGACATTCATTCTCCTGAATTTGTTGAATTGATGCGAAGCCTGCTGGATGCTCTTTGGACTGGACGTATATCTGCCGGCGCCCCTCGCCAAGCCTGGAATAAGACAATGTGGTTGCCAGCCGCCTATTCCCTTGCCAGCAGGGGAAACATGAATGGCCTGAGCAATTACATTAGCCAAACCCCGCCACCCGAGAATCCCGAGGATGCGCTGGCCTCTTTTGCCTTCAGCGACTGGACACAAATCCAGGAGGAGGAAGCAAGGCGTCAACGTCTCGCGGATGAAGAAAAACGCCGCCTCAAAGAAACGGAACGAAGCCGCGTTCAGGCAGACGCGAAGCGACGATCCGTTTTGCGGGTGGCAGGTACTATCGCCGCGATTCTTGTCGTTTTGTGCGGATGCGGACTGATTTCCTATTGGCGGAATCCGGGATATTTTCAGCAGTGGGTTATTGGAACTTATACTCCTACCCCCATTCCGCCGACTCCCGTTTTGCCGACCCCGATCCCGCCGACATCTGTTCCGCCCACGCCTGTTTTGCCGACCCCGATCCCGCCGACACCTGTTCCCCCCTCGGTTTATATTCTCCCACCAAATGATGCCGCAACGTTATATCCTCCTGCGCCAGTAAGTGGCGATGCGTACTGGCTAATTGACGACAAATCTCCTGCGCTCAAGTTAAATCCACCACTGGACTCATCACCAAAGACATGGCTAGATGGAAACTCTTATGATGTCAACGCCAAAAGTGAGCATTACATTTACACTGCTGTTGGGAACGCTAATGTTACCTGGACAATGGATGTGCCTTTTGATACAACGGGGTACTATGAGGTCTTTATTGTGGATACGGAACAGTACTCGAAAGGCCCCCAGCAATTCCAGGTCTTGCTCGATAACCAGTCAGTCCAATCATATCGTGGCACAAGCCAGGTAATATTTCAGGGAAACGCTGATCGTAAGATCAATGGCATTTCTGTGGATGCGTGGATTTCTCTCGGGATCTATCAGGCCAATGCTGGACAAACCATGAGCGTTGGCGTCACGCTTGGGCAATTGTCACAGGATGCGCCATTTGCCGTTGATCGACTATTGATTGTCCGCTTGAATGAATCGGCCAGCCAGATGCTGGATGGGCTTCCGGCCGAGCGAACGCTGGTAAGTTTAATGGATGACTCGCAGGCATCGTTTTTTGAAGTTTTAAAAGAGGTCCCGGTAAAAGTAAAGGATCGCGGCGATCTATTCAACGATGTTCAAGCATGGAACGACAGTTTTATCAGTCGTGTATTGGAGAAGCCGTATATCGCCCCCATCTGGGTGGAATGGTTGTTAGGGAATCGCCTGCCGCCAGGGACGTACGAGGTCTACATCTGGATTCCCGCCCAACATGCTACCATTGTTGCGAACTATGCAATGTTGGCAGATGGAAAAGTAGTGGAGCGTTCCAATCCGGCCCAGGTGAACCAGGCCGATCATCCTGGCGTTTGGCGGAGTTTGGGTACTTGGACATTGGACACAGAAGCGACAGTTGGGTTGCGGTTGATTGTTGCCGCTGGAGTAACCGGTGAAATCGGCGTGGACGCGGTGGCGATTGTAAGAGTGGAACAGTAGTACTTGCCAAAAAGGAGATGGGGCATGTCGAAAAGATTAATGCATTTTGGAGACTCTCTGCCTAACGAAGAGAAAGTCCTGAATTTTTTGGATTCCGAGTTGCCCCCCGAATATAAGATACTAGCCGCTTTGCGAATATCCGATCCGGCGCTTGGCGAAGTAGAGTACGACGCGGTTGTCTTGGGGGAAATGGCAATTTACGTGTTGGAGATCAAGAAGTTCGAAGGGCGGATTAGGGGCGATGCCCGAACTTGGGAGTTGGGATCGGATCCGAATTGCCCTATGACCATCCCAAGCCCTTATTCACAATTGGGAAGGCAGTGCAGCATTCTTGTCAGCCGGTTGAAGGAATTCGGTCAAAAGGTTACAGTTCAGGGTTTCGTGTGTTTATCGGGCGACAAGGAACCGATCTTAGATTTTGAAGATAGCGAAAAGCATAAACGCGAGGTGTTTTGGTATAAAGACGCGCCGCGATTCTTGACCGATCCCTCCGCGATGACGTTCCCGCCGACTTGGCGTCACAGTAAAATCCTGGAGCAGCATGATATCTTACTCGACTTGATAAAAAGCGGGTTTTCAAAACGCACGGTCGAATCTGTTCCGGGCTACACCATTGAGACCGACGCCTGGAAGGGGCGCCGTTATAACGCGTATTTTGCCTCTCGCAAAAACGAGTATCCTGAAAAGGTACTGCTTAAGATTTACAATGTGCCGCCCACTATCACCGATCCGGGGGAAATCGAAAGATTTGTCAACGAATTAAATTCGAGGGATTTCTCTGCGCTCAGGAAAATCGAGCAGACGGGAAACCGGCTTACAGGCGGGGCCGACTACGTTTTGGCAGGCGAGAAGGCTTTCTTACATCCTTTGAACCGACGAAAATACGTTGTAGTAACGGAATGGGTAAACGGCAAACCGCTATCTACTCTCATTCGAGCGAGGAAAATTCCGCAACCAAACTTGCGCTGTCTGATCGCATCCCAAATTTGCCGGGGCTTGGCGTTTATGCACAGTGCTGGCGTTGTCCATCGAAATCTTTCCACTGAGAACGTGATCTGGAGCGAGGAAAAGGGCCAGGTCAAGATCATCAATTTCGATTTTGCCAAGTTCGCGGATGACAGCATTCCCACCATCGAGAATGAAAACATCCTGGCTGAAATGCAGGCAGAACTTGTGGCTCGCGAAAAGTACCAGGCTCCTGAATTGCGACAATCTGTTCAAAGAGAAGAAGGCCGCGCGTCCTTTGTTTATCACAACGCCACTTTTGCCACCGACTATTATGCGCTGGGCGTAATCTTGCTGGAATTATTTACCGATTTCTTGTACGTGGATACAAAATCCATAAAAGACCGGGCTGACACATTGTCTCTTCCCGATAAGGAAGCGCAAAGGATCATCCAAACGTATTGCAGCCCGACTGCCGCCGAACGAATGGCGCTCCCTCTTCTGGATGCCGCCCAAATATTCGAACGACAGGCGGGGGTTTCGCAGAAGGTATTCGATGTAAATGACCTGCCGACGGGATATCGTTTGGGGATCTATGCTCTTGAACAAAAGTTTCGTTCTTCGAACATGAGCGTCGTGTACCTCGCTGAAAATACCTGGACAAAACAAAAGGTGATCATCAAAATCCCGCGCGCTCCCTCTCATGAAAATGCCAAGAACGAACTAATGCGCGCGATCCGAATTCTGAACGAGATCGACCCCAAATTTACGGCCAGACTCTATCATACTGATATCGCCTTCCTGGTCGGGCAAAAACTTCAAAAGGAGTGGTCATCCGACAGTCGGGAAATCTACTATCAAGTTTGGGAATATATTGAAGGAAAGACCCTGAAGGACTATCTTAATGCGCGTCGCAACGCGAGTCTTGAATCCCGATTGACCATGGCTATGGACGCGCTGAAGATTGTAGCGATGCTGCATGAAAAAGGTTGGATTCACGAGGATATTAATCCAACCAATTTCATGGTGACCCCGGAAGATGCTCTAAAGATCATTGATTTTGGGTTAACCAGGCACATCACTGAAAAACGTGGCGAGGCGGCTGGGGCACCTGGCTGTTTTCTGCCTCCTGAAATCAGGCAGGGGCAAGGGGAGCCTTCGCAACCAGGCGATGTTTGGTCTCTGGGTAGCATTGTTCTTGTGATACTGTTTGGTATGGAGATTTGCACTGCCACGGGCCCACAAATGGAATGGCAACAATGGCAAAAGGACATCGGTGAAGAATTAGTGAGGGCCTTGCAGAAGGCCACTGACGATAAACCCGGTAATCGTTATTTCGATGCGACGGAGTTTTCGGTGGAATTCGAAAGGGCATTCACAAATTGGCTGAAAAAGAAGCCGGAGATGACAGGTATGAACACTAATTCAATTCTTTCCACCTTGAACGCAAAACTTAAGGAAGCCAATGATGCTGGCGACCTGTCTGCCGTGGAATCCATAAACCACGATATGCGCGCCATCAAAGATTGGGCTAACAGCGGACAGAAGGACAAATGCCCAATTGACCTCGCTATTTATGGAATCCATGACGAAGGCAAAGCAGTTGCTCCTCCTGCTGTAGAGATGCTAAACGTTTCTGAGGAAGTATTGTCGCCTCAAGTAGCAATAGCGAAAAGTGAAGCGATTCGAGCGGATGAGACACTATCTTCTGTGCCGCAAGTGAGCGACCAAGCCTCGAATCATATTGACATGAGTGATGTCGCGCTCGAAGCCGCGGATCGCGTTCAGGAAACCCTGCGCTTGGAATTGGAAAAGGTACGCGGCCACATGGAGAAGCAGGAGTGGCGCGAAGCGGTGGCATTAGCGAAAAGCGTGGAAGAGCGCGCCCGGGGCGCTTTGAAGGAAAGTGCGCGCAGTATGTTGGACCAGGCACAATCCGGGTTGAATAATGCCTTGAAGAAACTGTTGGAGCAGGGCAATCGGTCTCGCTCGAAAAACGACGCGGAGGCGGCGCGCAAAGCTTATCAGGCCGTTCTCAATCTCGATCCATCGAACAGCGATGCCCGCCTTGCCCTGATGGAATTGAATGGTTTGGCGCAAAAGAAAGTTGCCGGAAAGCATTTAAACGATTTGCGCGCTGGCATGAAAGAGCGCAAGGATATTCGCCGATTGGGAGAGGCGGTTTACGACGCGGAAGCCCTCGACCAGGAAGGCAAACTGCCCGATGAACTGGTGGACATTTTGAAGGAGGCGCGCGCGTTTTATGACCAGACCCGCCTTCAAATGGGGGAGGAAACCACCCAGATGCGCTTTGGCGATGTGAAGGCCTCGGCGGAAGCAGTCGAGAAATTGCAGGCTCGGGTTGCCAAAGGTGAGAAATATATCTTCGACGCCACAACAAACACTGAAAAACCATCGTTCGAGTTACTGCGTGAGGCGCAATCTTTGTTGCAACAAGCCTCGGAAGATACCGCTCAATATGAAATTAACATTGCCGAAAAGAATAAAAACCTGCGCCCACGCTATGTTCATCAGCGCTTGACCAAGGCGCTCGAACAGCCGTTTTACGAGCGGGATAGGCGAATGCTGGAAGAAAAACTGGCTGAGATAGATCGCTTCGTTCAGTCCCAGGAACAGGCTGAAGCCCTGCAGGAAAAGGCCTTGCAAGAGGATAATCAGGTACAGAAACTCACATTGCTCTTTCAAGCGCGTGAGATTTTTCCGGTTTTGACTGGGCTATCGGAGCAGATCACGCAGGTGCGCCCGGTGGCGATTTCGGTGATCCAGACCAGCATCAGTGACATGTTGCGGCTGGCCGAGTCGCGATTGCACAGCCAGGAATATACAGAGGCACGCAAGATCACTGCCGACGCAGAAAAGGAAGCCAGCAGTTGGCCGGAGGCTCAAAAGCCGGAAGAGGTTGTTCAATTGCTGGACTCCGCGCGGGCCTTGCGCCAGCAGATCGACGCGACCGAGACTGCTTGGAAGGAATACTCCGCCCTTGCAAAGGACATTCGCCAAAAAGTGGTGGAACAGGATCAACGTGCCACAGCCTTGGCCTTGTTCAAGCAAGTAAGCGAAGAGGAACGCTTCAAAGGCTTCCCCGACTTGCGCGCCCTGACTTCTGAAATTGACCAGTATAAAGGCGTAGGCGAGCAACTGAATGATGCTCTTTCCGCGCGCACGGGTGGGGATTGGAGCCGCGTCTTCGAGATCTCGGACAAGGTGTTGAAAGCGGGAACCGCCGGTAAACTGGCCCCGCGTTTTGTGGAATTGCATGCGGATGCCATCACCGAATTAAATATCAACCGCGCCCAGGAATTGCTTTCCAGTGATGACATCTTCGAAGCCAATAGCATTCTCAGCGCCACCTTGAATAAGGAGAAGGAACGCAGCCAGGAGCGTGAAGCAAATTTGCGATCCCGTCTTGCCGTGGAATTGGAGCGTATTAAACAGGCCATCGAAGCCACTGGCAAGGGAATGAAATCATTATATGAACAGGCCTGTAACCTGCTGGGTTTGTTGGATAACGTCGGTTTCAAGGCATACACCAATTCCTCGTTTGCGGTGCGTCAGGCGCGGGTGGGAGCGGATGGGCAGGTTAGTAGCCCGGAAATGCGCGCCCTAATCAACCGCCTGAAAATCTCTCCTGAGGAAAGTGATCCGACCCCACAGGAACTGATGGAACGCGCTGGCAATTTGCTCTTGACCGAACTCAGCCGCAAGGGAATTTCCGAACGATCCAAAGCTATCAAAATCTTCCGTTATGTGGGTGGTATGGAAACAACGGGCGAGAAAGACTGGCCTCCTTATGCCTTGTCGCTTCGCACCGCGGAAGCGCGGCGGGCGGCGCGTCTGGCGGCCGATTCTCTGCGAAAGGATATATTGGAGCCGCTCAAACAGAAGCGCAACACCTATCAGGGCAGGGAAAAAGAATTGAGTGACGATCTCCTGCAAGAAATGGCGGATCAGGCCGCGATCTTGCGTGAGACATCCCTATTGGAAACCGAGGATGAGCGTTCTGTAGGGCGTTGGGTGGAGGTGCAATGGGGCAGGCGACAGGCGTTGTACAACGAGAAACAGACGAACTGGCGCGGTGCCCTCGAAATTTGGCACAAACTGGATATCAACCACCCCGGCGTGCCGGAGGTAAAACGCGGCCTGCGAAACGCCCGCATCCAACACACCATTGGACAGGCTCGCTACATGGTGGAAAACGACCACAAAGGCGAAGATGCTCTGAAACTCCTGCGCGAATTGCAGAATGAACCCGAAATGGATAATGCTTGGGAACTGAATGTAGCCCTAGCCGAGACCCACGCGCTCCTTGGGCAATTCGATTCTGCCTTTAGCAACATCGAACAGGCGGTGCGGATTGTGAGCAGTATGGAAGACGACCAGCGGGGTGCGATAGGCGTTCGCTTGCAGGAAAAGCGCGCGGACATCGAAAGCCAGCGCATCATCTACCATTGCTATAACGACGCGAAAAACAAAGACGCTAGTGGCAATACCGCCGAGGCTCTGCGAACGCTTCAAGCGGGTATTAAAAATCCGTCTGTGAAGAATAATGCTTCTCTGCGCCAGTTACGTGATGAAATTTTCACCCGCGCCTCCGCAGAAAAATTACAAAAAGCGCAGGAGGAACGGAAAAAAGGCACGGATGACAGCAAGGTACTGGCAGTCACGGCACTGGTAGATCTGCAAACGCTGGAGGAACTGATCGAACAACCGCTTGGCTCGCGTCGTTCTGGAGAGGAACTGAACCGCCTGCGCGCCGATCTGGCCCCGGCCGCTGATGCCATCACGCGCGAGGCCCTCGATTTCGACCCCGCCTCGTTGCCGTTGGAACAGGCCATCGGGCAGGCATCCTCCCTTTCAGCCCGCCTGCAAACGTTTGACACGGTCATTCCGTTGTTTACTGCCGAATTGGAGCAGGTGAAGGAGAAACTCAAAAAACGCCGCTCCGATATGGCGTCTGTATTGAAAAACCTGCAAACCCTCGATGCCACCCTGCGCCAGGCCAATACTCAGACCCTTTGGGAAAACGCGGTGCGCACAGGTGATTTCCTGGTGTTGGAACAATACCAATCCACCATCCGCAAATTGGAACTGAACACCCTGCCTGATGTACGCGCTTATGAAAAACGCCTGGAGGAGACACAGGAGGTTTACAACAATATCCTGCAGATTACCAGCGAGATCAAGAAAAAATTCAGCCAGGAGGAGGATTTTGCCGGGGTCAAAAAACTGCTGGTTGAAGGTTCCGTGCAGGCTTCGTACCGCGCCAACGAACAGGCGTGGCAATCGGTTCACAGTCGCGAATACGAAGAAATCCGCCGTCTGCTCGATGATCGTCTACGCGTGCCAGATGTCTATGGCGATAGCGATCTGATGGGCTGGCAACGGGTTCTGGAACAGGCCGAGCAACGCGCCAATGAATTGGAGATATGGCAGAACTGGGCGAAGCAGTGCGAATACAGGATGGAAGCCGCTTCGCAGGCATTTACTCAGGCAGAATCGGAACGCGACGCAGGGATTCGTATCAGAAAATCCAATTGGGAAAAAGCGCGTGATGCCGCCCGCGCCGCGTTGGATGCCCTTACCTATTCTGAAAAGACGGGCGAAGATACCACAACTACCGACTCTCATTCCGCACATATTGTCGGCGCCCGGGATTCGCATAACATTCCTATTTTATCCCGATCCAGACGGGCTAAAGAACTCTTGGAAGAGGGTAAACAGCGTAAGGAGTTTGCCGACAGTTGGCTACACAAGGCAGAGACGCAAATCTCCGCCTTGAACGACCTGCTGGAACGGCGCGGTTTTCCCACACAAACAGAATTTTCGGATGCAGTTGCTCAAAAGGATTGGGAACGTCTCGAAAAGTTGTTGGTGCGCGCCCGCGAAGCGGGCATTACGGACGAAGATGAACGTAAACGCGTAGACACCTATGCCCGTGTTCTCGAACAACAACGCCAGCCAAAGAAGGGAGGGTGGTGGCCACTACGCAAATGAAAATCGCCATCTTTTCTGACATTCATGCTAACTTCCATGCCCTCGATGCCGTAGCTGGCGATGCTGCCAACGAAATGGAGGTGGGGTTTCGCCATTGCTGGTGTCTCGGCGATGTGGTGGGTTACGGCCCTCACCCCGCCCAAACGCTTGGATTCCTGCGCGACTACGTGGATTCCAAGGCGTGGGTGATGGGCAATCACGATGCCATGCTGGCGGATATCGTCCTGCCTGAAGAAATGGACGCGGTGCCAAATTCGGGCAAACTGATGCAAGTGCGGGTCAACAAAGGTGCGGGGCGTGAGGTGACCGGTCGCGGAAAATTCATGAAAGCCGACAATTGGTTCAAGACCACTGCCATGCCGGTGGAAGTGATTCTCCTCAACCGCGCCACGTTGAAAGATGCCCCGCAGGAAGACGCGTTCTGGCGCAAGAAATTCACCACAAAACGCGCCAAACCGTTGGTTATCCAACAAGATGGGCTGACCTGTGTTTTGGTGCATGGTAGTCAGGCCGACCCACTATCCCGTTATATTTATGCTTGGGATACATCCATTTATGTTCCCAGGGAGCTTGCCGCCTTGAAAAAACTGCGCGGGCGAACCAGGAAACCGATCATCCAGTTTTACGGCCACACGCACGTCCCAACCTTCATTCGAGCGCGGGAAGTGGAAGGTAAATTCGAGATCGAAAGCGAGAGGATTTTACCCGGCCAGGAATTTCACCTCGAGAACGATCATTACTATCTGATCAATCCAGGGTCGGTGGGCCAGCCGCGCGACCGCGACCAGCGCGCCTCCTACTTGGTATTCGATTCCAAAGCGCGTACTGTGACGTTCCGGCGGGTTCGCTACGATTATACCGAAACGGCGCACGAACTGCTGGTAGGTGGCTATCCCGAAAGCCTGGCGCGGAGATTGCAAACTGCCGCCGCCGCCGAAAAAGAGACCCCCGACGACTGGCTCGCACACTATGACGTGGCACGGTTAAAATGATGAACGACGCGCGACCCCAAAAACGGATAAACGCCGGCTTCGCAGTTGGTCTTGTGGCGGGTCTGGTGATGATGCTCGTCAGTCTGGCGGTTTTCTTCATGCTGGGCTCCGAAACAGACGGGGATGTGTTCGTGTGGCTGCTCCAGCTGGCGGTGTACTTCTTCGCAGGCCGCATGGCCGCCGGTCGTCAGGCGGAAGCGCAGCGTCAGACCTACGAACCCGGTCGCGGGGTGGTGGGAGCCGGGGTGGGCGCGCCCCTCACGGTCAGCGGCATGATGTGGCTCTTCATCATCATACGCGGCCTGGTGCGCGACGCGATGGGCATGACCATTCTGATGGAACCCGTCACTTTTTGCGGCTGGATCATCCTGGATGTACTACTGGCGCTCGGAATTGGCGGTTGGGCTGGCCGCGCGGTGTTCAAGCAGGAACAAGCCAGTCCGTATGATTCGGACAAATTCTAAATTCAAAAAGGAGAATGAAACATGAATGCTGAATGGTGGGAAGGTCTCGTCCGCTTCATCTGTGGTTGGTGGTGGTTGTTCTTACTCTTGCTCGTGCTTTCACTGGCAGCATATTTCACCCGCGACTACTGGCTGCCTCTCCTGCTCGGTTAGGAGACGCCCATGCACGAAGAATGGTGGGAGCGTCCGGTTTGCTATCTGTGTGACTATTGGTGGGCATTCTTGCTGGCGTTGGTTTTGATTCTGACCGGCTGGCTCACGCGTGATTATTGGATGCCTGCTACCCCTCCGCCACCCTCTCCGACCTCGGTGCCACCTACCCCAACCCGCGTGGTCAACCTGGGAACAGGGGATGTGCAGGTCACCTTGATCTGGAACTCCACGAACGATCTCGATCTGTGGGTGGTGGACCCGCAGGGCGAAGAGATCTACTACGGCCACGATACCTCCCTCAGTGGCGGCATGCTGGATGTGGACGCAAACGCAGGTTGCCAAAACCTAACCACCCAGCCGGTGGAAAATATATTCTGGCCGACGGGCCAGGCGCCGCGGGGCGGGTACGTTCTCTCGGTGAATTATTTCCGCCAATGCGAGGCAGTGGCCGCCACTTCGTTCACGATCCGGGCGCTGGTGGATGGACAGACGCAGGAATTTACGGGCGTTGTTGATATCGAGAAGGAAACTGTTGAGGTGTATCGCTTCGAGCGCTGATTTTCACGTATCCCCGCCTGTTTTGCTAAGGAAGTTCAACCATGAAAAAAGTTGTCTTCGTTCTGGCAATCTTATCCCTTTGGCTCACTGCATGCAGCGAGAAAGTTGACCTCTACTTCGAGGCTGACCAACGTTGGCGCGCTGACATGTCTCTCACGGTGGACGAGGCTATTATGGATTTGCTCATGCAACTAGGCGGCGCGGGCCTGGCCGAGGAATTTGGCCTGCCCGACCTGCCCTCCTCCGCTCTGGAATCGGAAACCTGGATCGGCCTCTCGCTCGATACGTTGACGCGCGAATGGCAAAACATGGGCATGGACTCCCGCTGGCACAAGGCCGGGAATACCTATTTCGTCTTTCTCGGCGGCGAAGGCTACCATCAATTGCAAAGCGCATTGTTTGAGGCTATTACGCTTACGCAAATCAGCGATTCGCCCGAAACCTGGCAACTCACGGGAAACTTCGGCATTCCAGATGACGATCTTGCCATCCTTACTTCAGGATTACTGGACTATGAAAATATTGTTTCCATTCACATCGGTGAAATTCTCGATTGCAATGCCTGCGAAATCGAAGGAGGTACGGCCACCTGGTGCAACCCTGGCTCGATCGTGATCACATTCACACCGCGCCGCTCATTCAACTTTCCCTGGCAGATTCTGTTGGCTGTTCTGGGAGTTCTGATTGTGATTGCGCTGATCGTGTTCACTGCATCCCGCTCCACTGGAGTAAGGTGTCCCGAATGTGGGAGGCGCGTCCGCAACGGGCAAGAAATTTGTCCGAATTGCGGAGGGGTGGTGGGTGAATATGTGCTTAGATAATTTGGATTCAGATAACAATCGCTCGCTTGAACGACCATCACGAATGGAGGAAAAATGTTAAAACGATATCTTTTGGCAGGGTTGATTTTGCTTGTTCTTGTTGGTTGCAAAAAAGAGGAAGCGGGGATTGGTACTGATGATTTTCCTGTCGAGCCAACTGCATCATATGCCGCTTATGCGACAGAATCGTATCAAACGAAAGTGCGGGTTGATCCTTCAGCGACAAACACGCCAACAGGGATTGAATCTGTTGCGCCAACATCTTTATTGATGGTGATTGACGAAAGTGCCAGTGTTCGAACTTGTTCCCTGCGCCAACAAAAAATGCGCCACAGTGTGCCAGAATTTTTTATGGCTCTTAAGCAAAACATCCCAAGTCAAAATTTAAGAATAGCAGTTTCAATGTTTAACGCAGAAAACCCTTACCACCCAATTATTTCTTTTAACCGCGACCTTAAAAATTCGACTAACTGGTTTCAGGAAATTGAAGAGATAAAATTAAGCAATACCTCTTGGGAAGACTTTAGCACCCCATTTAAAATGGGGTTGCAAGATCTAAAATCTACTTCTGCTCAAAAACAATTTTTGTTATTCATAACTGATGGAATTTACGATCATATTGACAGTGTCTACGAGACAATTAATAATACTCTTGATTACAGCAACCAAAAAATATTCATTCTTGTATTATGTCCCGACCAAGAGCAAGATAATAGTTTCTGGAATCAAATTGACAAGGATAAAGACCTGGTAACAGTATTTCGAACAAATTCCCCTGATTGGTTACGCGATTTAACCAAAAGTGTAGTGGGTGATTATCTTACGGAAGATATAAAGTGGGTGACCCCAAATGAAGAACAATCTTTCGAGGTGCCAGGTGATTATAATTTTAAAGTTACGGCCATTTCCTTGTTTCAAGGTAATATCGGTATTCGACCAGAAGATCAAAATTTAAATCAAGATGTTGTGCCAAATTCATTTTACTACTATCAAAATGCCGAACCTGCTGCTAATTGCGAGTTTTCACGTAACAGCATTGTTAATTATACAGATGGCGATGTTCTCTTTTGGATAAATAAGGAAAAACTGGAAGTTCATTTAAGAACGGAATTTGTTTCGAATCCAAACGAGAAACCTGTGCTGGCGACGATTATGACCATTCCTCAGAAATCAAACGCCGACTTAATCAACTTGTTATCGTGTTATAAGCCTTTGGTCACGGTGAAAAAAAATCCAGAAAAACTGGTGGCAATTCCTCCTGAACAGGGATATTGTCTGGATGGATGGTGCGCGGAACCATTTAGATTAGTCTCGTATTGGAGTTGGAACAAAGAAGTTCCTCCGATAATCGATTCGTTTGCTATTTTAGACAGAAAGACTCTATCAGTTGTCCATGGATCTGATCCTTCAAATTTAGTTCCCCCGCCGTATATACATAAATTTTCCATTAGTGGTCCATATACATCTGAGTCGGGAAGTTCTGATGAGCCCTATCTGGTTGTGGATTTTTGGATTTGGTCGGACCCTGCCGCTATCCAGGATGTCGAGATACGAGCATTTACAGATCTCAACGCGAGTGCATTGACTAATGTTGGCAATCAAAGAAAAAAATATGGTAATACGCCGTTGTGTCCGTATGAAGACGGGCAAACAGGGTATTATCAAGTGCGTGAAGCTGATCTCTCAAACAATAATCAAATTGTTGTGCGAAAATTTTTTGACAACTCGGATTTTTCTTATATCTTGAAAGTCAAAATTTTTCGTATGGTAGGTTGGCATACTCAAAATGACGGCGATAATCAAGATGATCGGCATTGTGATTATTACAAATTTCATTTGGTATTTAAAGATATATCTTGGGAATGTGATATGAAACAATTCAAATGTACACCAAAACCTGAAATTCAATAAGGAGACACCATGGAACTTCCAATCCCCAAATCTCGCTCTGGATGGTTTGCGGCTCTTTTGTTGCTTATTTTTTCCTATTACTACTATTATAATAATTTTTATGATGGAATATTTAAAAAGTATTCTGAACATTTTTTCACTCCAACTGTTGGTGAGACGGCTGTTTGGAAAGTTGAAGTTCAATCCCCAAAATATACATCTATTGCTATACCTGGATGGATTTATGTTCGAATCATTAATAAATCATCATATTCGGAAGAAATAGATTTCAATGTTATCTTGAACAACGAGAAGGTTATTCTACTTCCATCAAATTATAAAGATGATGTGTTTAAGCGTAGCTTTTCTGATATTGATATCCATGGTTATTCGGCTGCTTATTTTCGCGTCAAATTTGGTAATAATGTCATTGTTGGAGATGACTGTACTGAGAATCTAAATTTATATATTGATAATGTACATATAAAATTTACCGACGCATTACCTTGCCCGGAAGAAAATACGCAAAAAGCCCTCGAATGTAGTATCATTGAAAATCTCCTGCTTCCACCTTGGGCAAATACGGTTATTCCCACTTTGGTCTTCATTTTTTGTTATTTGGCTGAACGAAAGAGTTTTGAAGAGAAAAAGACAAATGTTGGCGCGATGATATTTATTGGAATTTTTGCTTTTATTGAAATGTTATTTACATATAGGGTTTTAGTTTATTTTCTTGGAATGCAAGAAAATGGAGAATCAATTTGGTTGAATGAGGTTCAAACACCATCGACAATTGTCATATTATTGCTCGTATGGCTGATATTATTGTTTATACCAGAAACAATAGGAAATTGGCTCAATAAAGGTAGAAACACTACAGGTCAAACTCCGACTGATGGTGCGCATCAAACTACCACTTCAACCGTTACTTCTGCCCCATCTGCGATACTGACTAGTGAAGGAAGCGGAGGGAATCAGACAAATCTCGTCACATCAGAAGCAACACCACATCTGCCTGTGGAGCCATCAAACGGCGACGTTGAAAGTAAAAAAGCGCAACAATAGGTTTATCCTATGACGCCTTCCTCCTCCTGTCCCATCTGCACCGAACCCGTCCCGCCCAACGCGACCGAGTGTCCCAACTGCGGCGCGGCGTTGACGGTGGAGCCGTCACCTGCGTTTGTTGTCGAGGAGGCAGCAAAGGGGGTTGAGATTAGGGAGGAAGCGGGGGAGGCGGAAAAACCAGAAGCGGCAGAAACGCCGATGGAGGCTGAGCCGCCTCACGTCAAGGCGGGACGCGTGAAAAAATCCGCGAGGGAGAAAGTCGTAAAGCAAAAGTCCGAGCCGCAACGCGAGAGGGTGGAGATTCTTTCGCACGGGTTTCCATTTGATCCGTCTCTGCCGTTTATCTGCCCGAATTGCGGATTTGGCTTCGATGAGCCTGAACAGGAGGTTTGCCCAGCCTGCCAGAGCGCAATTGCCAAAGAAAAAGCCACCAGCGAAAAGGAGATTCACCAAACACGGGTGGAGAATTTTGTGGAGCCATTTGACCGGGAAGAGGGATTGGAAGATCCTGTCCTGGCTTACCTGTATCGGAAACATGTCAAACCCGCGTTGATGGAAAGATACGAACCCGTTACGAAAAAGTGGGCTGATTTGTTCGCACAGGGAAGCATTGCCATTCCGGGCAGGAATGTGGATACCAAGCCCAACCCGGATCGGATTTTGGACGGCAGTCGGGCCGCGATGCAAATGGCTCGGTTGTGGGTCTCACCTGCTGTGATCCATTATGCGGTAGCCTCGGAAGCGCGGCGGGAGATCAACGAATATATGCGCGACCTGCTTTGCCGCGCCTACCAGGTTTTGGGACAGTATCATTCCTGGCGCGGCGCGCAGGGAGGAAATTATCGAGATATGGAAGCGGCTTACCAACAGTCGCAGTTGATGATTCGGAAGGCGGCGGAGTTGCAATCCAAACTCTCGCCAGAGACTCAATCGCTTAATCAATCGGCAGCCGAATTGCTGCGAATGGCGTTATCCTACCCGGAGAAATATCAGAAGGTTGGTAAGGGGAAAAATCCGATCATTGCTGAAGGCGCACCAGGATACGAACAGGATAAACAGGCGTATGAAGAATACCTGACCGCCTACTCATCGCTGGAAATGCGTGTCGAAGATTGTCGCGAGCATTTGGATCTGGTTCATAGTAGTTTTGAGGAAAACATTCGTAACCTGGAAAAACGCGTGGAAGAATTGGAGGAGGAAAAACAAAGAAAATCCAAAGAGGCCGAAAAAGAGGCGGAGGAAATCAAGCGGAAATATGCCCTGGCGGTGCGAGTCCTGCCTGAACGAAAGGCCTCGGCGCAGGCCTGGGCGTTCTGGACGCCTGCAATCATTGGGCTGGTCTCTGTTATTGCGCTATCTCTCTCCGAACTGCCAGGGAACACGGTCTTTGGCGTGGGGCTTGGCGCGATGGCACTCTCTTACTTCCACGGTTTCTCGAAAGAGACATTTCACGGACAGGCTCTCCCAGGTGTGCAAATCATAAAATGGGTTGGTTTTTTCCTGCTCTTGTGGGGACTATTTCCCATGTTTGAAGAATGGCTGAGCATCGCGTTTTAACCGCAGGAGGCATGCAATGATCCGCTCTGAAGGCACTGTTCAAATTTTCCTGGTGATTTTGGCGTTGACCTTGGGAGTGATGGCGGTCATATTTGCTGTCTTTCTTTGGGAATACTATCGCATTGTGTTTGTATTTCTTGCCCTGATGCCGATCTGGTACTTTATGGGGAAATTGTTTTCCAGGCATATTACCAGCATTGACACATTGCGCGAAAAAGAAGACGAAAATCTCGCCCTCGAACTCGCGGGACTTGAGGAACGATCCACCGCTTTTTTGCAGAACAACCAGCAGGAGCGCGAGAACGCGCGTCAGGAAACCTTGAAAGGCTTGGCGGCCTCCATCAATTCGCTGGAGGAGGAGATTCAGGGATTGAATGCCGAGGCGGAATTGTTCGATTTGAAGTTGTTGCGTTCCAACACCGCGCACGAGATTTTTGAAATGAAGGACATTGCGGAGAAGATGACCGCGTTGAAGAAGATGCAGAAGGAGGTGTAGCCACCATGCCCAAGCGCAAGAACGAATTCGACTACGAAGACTACCCCCTCCCTCCTCTCCCGGAGGAATACGGCATGGATACCGGCGTCAAAAAGCGACGTGGGGGATGTGTCTTCATGTTGGTTGTCTTTGTTTTCGCTGTGCTTTTTTTGGGGGGGTATTTCATTTTCAGGCGTTCCCCCGTTGCAAACTCCGTTCCCACTCCCGCGTTTCCTCCTGATGACGAAATGACCGCGCAGGTGAATAGCGGCTTGCAGGTAGCGCAGGTTTCAGCTAACGGACAGGTTTTGGGTGGCAAGACGTTGCCAGTGGTTCTCGACACCTCCATCGGCGCAAACAGCCTCGCGGCATTGGATAGCCTGGCCTATCCCGAAGGCGCGTTCTTCGATTCCGAGAGCGGGCAGTTGGTGGCCTTTGGACCTCCTGCAAATTCGGGCGCGCACCCCGCCAGCGACGATTTCCTCGTGGCGCTGCAATCCGTCTACGGCGAAACCCCGCTCGCAGTCAGCATTGACCCGACGGGCGATCCCATCCTGCAAAACGTCCGCTATGAAGGCCCCACCGCATCCACCCATTTTGGCTGGGTCATGTTCGAAGCCGATCGGCGCATGAAGACGCTCTCGATGGGGCAAGACAACCTCAACAACCAATCGGTCAGCATGAACGTGCCGGGCTACGCCAACCTTCTGGACCTGGAACTGTCCCTGGGTGGCCAGACACAGGGAGATGTGCGCCGTCGCTTCTGGTTTACCGCCCCGCTGGTGGAGATCGAGCAGACATCCGACGGACAAGGGATGCTCATCTCCAATCTTTCCCTCGTGGTCGAGACGGAATACCTGGACATCAACTGGCAGACGATGACCCTCCAGCCGCCAGACCCTGTGGGGAAAACCTTCGCTTCGCATCTCACCGACCATTTGGACGGGTACGCCTCCGAGATGCCGATCTTCGCCGAGTTGGATTCCCTCGCGCGTTGGACGGCGCTGGCCCACTGGCTGTACCAGTCTGACCTGCCAGTTGACTCTGAACTGTTCCTCGCCAATTCCCCCGTCGCATACGATACGCCTAAGACTACGCCTGCCATCACCGTCACGCGGCAAGACCAGCAGGGCAATGTCATCCACACCCTGTCTGTTTGGGGCGGCGTGGACCTGGGCATGGAGATCGAAGTCAAACCTGCCTCCCAGTCTACAAAAACATCTTTACAGTCATTGACTGAAAAATTCAAAGCGCAATTTGCGTTCGTCGGCATGGAGGAGTTTTCCAGCAATCAACAATTCGCTTCGATTGCGCCTGTTTCACTGGATCGGCATGCGGTGACAAAAATACATCTGCCCCTGCCTCATCTCCCCACCCTGGAATATACTACTTCAGGAAAATGGCAGATTCAACCTCCTCGATTGGATGGTTGCGGAACCTCGGCAAATGGTTGCTATGTTTTTAAAGATTCGACAGGGTTGCCGGTGATGTTAATCTATGGTGGGAAGGATCCGGTCACGGGCGCAGATATTTACATTAATCGCGGCGCCGGTTACTGGTTAAACGAGACCGAATCAGGATTTCAACTTCTCAGGGGGGAATTTCTCCTCGATGGGCAGTTTTCATATTACCCGGAAGAGGAAGCGACCTTCAACCGCGACGGGCAAATGACGCGCGATTCGTTCAGCGGTGTAGGCGTGGATTACAAGTACTCGTCCGGGCGGCTGGTCGAAATTCGAGATGGCAACGCCCAGGTGGAGATAACCTATTCAGGAGATGAGTTGCACGAGATTCGATCCGCCGATTCCCGCGTCGAGTTCGAATATCAGGATCACGCCTTGACGGAGATCACGGTCAAGGGGGAGACATTCGAAAAGTTTGAGTATGACTCGCAGGGACGGCTCACGCGTGAGTTCAACGGTTCGGGAGAGACGCTTCGCCGGGTGAAATACGATTCGCAAGGACAGGTCCTTTTCCAATCTGTAAATGGGCAAGATGTTTTATACGATTGGCGGCCAGGTGGATTCTTATGGCTGTATTCTGGTCGCTCGCTCAATCCCTGGCAGGAGGCGGAAACTCAGGATTTGGAGGAATTGAAGGTCGCGTTGCGTCTATCCAGGCATCCAAAAATCAACCGCCTGCTCTTTGCGCGGCAGGTGGGCGACAAAGTGGTCGTCCTGTCTGGCGAACGAAGTTATACTCTGCCCGCTTACTTGCTCCAAAACCCTGACCAATTACGCAATAAGTTGAAGGCCGCATTAGGAAAAGTGGGCGAGGGAGAAATGGTGTTGATTTCGAGCGGGAACATAACGAATGTTTCGTTCCAGTCGCTGTTTCCCAAGTCTATTCCAATCACCATCGAAAAAATGGACGAGGCGCGTGTTTGGAAAAACCTGGAAAACCTGGATAAGATTCCCAGTTTCACGCCCGAGTCTGCTAGCATCATCAATGGCATTCCGCTTCCGACGGAACTGGGAAATATTGGTTTGGACACGAGCAATGCGTCTCTTTGGGAAGGATGGAAGCAGAAAATTGAAGAGGTGATCCGCCGCTTCGACTTCGCGTCCCTTGAAGGTTCAGAACAGATTCAAGTGACAATGCAAAATAAGGATTCTGTCATGGTGGTTGTAGCCCACGGCAACGAGCAGAAAATTTACCTGCCCGATGGCACGACCTTTTCCCCAGATGAATTGAGCGACGGGCAAAAACAAGCCATCGCCGAAAAACACCCCTTTGTGATATTGCTGAGTTGCAAGATGGTATAACGAAAATTGTGTAAAAAGGAGGGAGTCTTGGTATCCTTGCAGG
>DYKH01000062.1 GCA_020722685.1 Caldithrix sp.
TCCTTGCGCGCAGCGGAGCTCGCTCGCCAAGTAGCCGAAAAAGGCTTCAAGAATTCGCTGAGTGACGCAGGTGTGGCTGCCGCGACGGCCCGGGCTGCTGCAGAGGGGGCTTATCTGAATGTGCGCATCAATCTGCCGGGGATTGAGGATGAAAGTTTTAAGGCCGAAACTTTAAGGGAAGCGGAAAGGCTACTAAAGGAGACCATCTCGCTGACCGACGCGGCTATTCAAAGTACGATAGACGCAATTTAGGCAGTCAGCGATCAGTTACGCAATTCGCAACAAAGTCGATACACAGGAGATCTCAAATGAAAGCTTTTCACCAACAATGGCTAGACCAGGCAGGCGGCATCTGGAAGGCGATGCTTTCCCATCGTTTTCTGAAGATGACAGCCGACGGCAGCATTCCCGATGCGACTTTTAAGACCTGGATGCGACAAGATTATCTCTTTGTCCGCGAATCCATCCCCTTCATCGCCGTGATCGTTGCCAAGGCGCCGGTCAAACTGCGGAACGGTTTAGCGCCAATCATCCCAGCGTTCATGACCGAGCTGGACTTGTTTCGCAAAAACGCAGAGGCGCACGGCGTGGATTTGGAGAACGTCCAGCCGTCGCCCACTTGTCATGCGTACCTGCAATTTCTCATGGCCACCGCCTACGGCCGCTCCTTTGAAGAAGCCTTTACCGTCTTGTACGCAGCCGAAAAAGCATATTACGATTCCTGGATGGAGGTGAAGAAGGGCCTCAAGGGCAGCAGTCCCTGGCAGCCGTTCATCGACAATTGGACCAGTGATGCTTTTCGGCAGTACGTCGATTGGCTGGCATCCGAGCTGGATGCCATGGCGGCGGGAAAGCCGGAACACGAGCTGCAGAGGATGAGCGAGATTTTCGCTATGACGGGACGCTATGAATATCTATTCTGGGAGATGGCAGCGACCAGCGAGGCTTGGCCGGTTTGATTGAGACTGCGGGAGGCTTCCCAAAACCTCCCGCAAGGTACTACAACCACATCGTCAAAGAAACCGGCTTGCGTTTGGACTGAATCAAGTGATCAATCGCGAAAATGACCAGCAGCGCCAGTCCCGCAAAAACGAGCAGAGTGAGGTTCATATTTAAGCCGGAAAAAAAAGCTTTGATCTGCGGAAAAATGTCCAAGAAAGGAGCCAGGCGAGGCGTGGGTATGTCTTGCACTTCTTTCACCACCGGGCGAAAGTCGAAAAAGTAAAAGGTGATGTTCAAGCAGACGACCAAGCCCAACAAAGATAGAAAGAGCTGCCAGAGCAGGCCGTGCACGGCGCCCAGCGATTCCGTCTGAATGTTAGATAGAACAGCGCGCGATAGCTTGTGTGAAAGCTGAAATCCAGGAGGTTCCGCCCGCAATTCGCTGCGCAGACTCTGATATTGCCGCATCTCGTTTCGGCAAACGGCGCAAACCTCCAGATGGCGCCCGAAAACCCCGCGTTGTTCCCACAAAAGATTTCCATCCAAATAATCCTGCAATTCTTCATCTGTTAAATGCCTCATGATCACAACACCTCCTGATGATATTCTTGCAGCAACAATTCTTTCAAACGCTTTCTGGCGCGAAAGAGATAGCTTTTTACCGTGCCTTCCGGCAAGCGCATAATTTCGCCGATCTCTGCGTAGGACATTTCTTCCAAATGATACAGGGTCAGAATTGTTCTGTATTGAAGCGGCAGTCTCTCGATCTCCTTCTGCAGGCGTGCGGCAACGTCGCCGGACGCGGTATGCTCGTAGGGCGAAACGTGGTCGGCCGCAAAACTGTCCAGTGATTGCTCTGCGGCTGTCAGATCATCGAAAAGCAATGCCTTCTTCTTGCTAAGGTGATTAATGCAACTGTTGTAAGCGATGGTCGCCAGCCAGGTAGAGACTTTGCTTTTGAACTGAAAACTGGCGAGGTTTTGATAGGCTTTTATAAACACCTCCTGACAAAGATCTTCGCGATCCGATTTGTCAGCGACCATTCGAAAGACGATATGGCAGACCAATCGCTGATACTGCTCGATAAAAGCTTGGTAAGCGTTGGTATTTCCTGCCAGGATATCATCAATTAAATATTTGATGTCGGGTGCCTCGGCCATACACGCTATCAGACAACTACACTGCAAAAAAGTTGCACCGCTGCGCCCTCACGAACAGGTATGCCGCAGTTCCAGCTACACGCACCCACCTATATTCTATCGGCTGGGCGGACTGAAGGCTGAAAAAGCTTAGTCTTTTCCTGCAAAATTTGCAACATTATTTTTGCTCGCCTGTCTGATCTCCCAGAAAGCGTAAACGACCTTGACGAAAATTTCGATATTGGAGGTTGGTATGGAAACATTGATACCAATAAGCTTCTTTGTCGTGATTGCTGTGATTATCAAATCCTTTTTCGACTACAAAACCAGACGGGCTTTGATTGAGAAAGGTAAGTTGAATGTCAGCGCAGAGCCTGTAGCTGTATCACCTGCCATAGAGCAGAGTCTCTCTTCTCTGAAATGGGGCTTGATTCTGACCGCCATCGGCGCGGCGATCGTTATTGGCACCAGCAGCTTTTCGCATGACGTGGAAGAAAACACCATCTCTCTCATGTTTCTCTTCGCTGGGCTGGCGCTTATTTTGCATTACTTTCTGGCAGGGAGAGTCCTCAGAAAGAGGAAACGCGAGAGCAACCCTTTTTGATTGAGAGTATAGGGTGCCCAATAAACAAAAGCCCATGAAAGGCAACGGCAGGCGGAAGCGTTTGCTGCTTTGATCAAATGAGATTGAAATGAATAGCCCTAAAAGGCTGCATTGAAAGGAGAAAAAATGGCTGAGGAACTCATTCCAATCACCTTCTTTGTGATGGTTGCTGTCATTGTTAAGATGGTGCTTGACAATGGCACGAGACGACTCTTGATACAAAAAGGCCTCGTAGATGAAAACATTAAATACCTGTTCGGCCGTCCACAATTGGGGGAGGTGCCGTCAGCGCTCAAGTGGGGAATGGTCATGGTCGCAATCGGCTTGGCGGTTATGATCGGGCAGTTGGCCCCGGAACCGGCCACCGAAGAAATAACCATCGGCGGCATGTTCCTTTTTGGCGGCATTGCGCTGATCGCCTACTATTTCATTGCTACCAAATTGTTTGCCAAGTCAGATCAAACCGGGCAAAAGTAGGCGATGATTTGCGGCCGCAGCGAACCATCTATTTGCCGCCGGAACGCAGGGGCCTTGGGAAGGAATAGAGGCATTGCAGCACGTAAGACTTTGTCTCAAGTAGTGTCATGTGGAGCGATTCACTCCACACTGCGTTTCGGTGGCAATTGTTTTTGTACTCCCTGGTTCACACGGTTCAGGCACGAGATTCCAGGGCATTGAAGGATCCCAAGAATGAATTTATCAAAAGCGTACTCGCTTGCTCTTGGTGTGCTGCCAATGCTATTGCTCTTTTGTTCCGATCAAAGACCCGATCTGGAATTTAACACGAAAGTAGATGCTCCGGCCTTTCTTGCGAGTCATCCTCGGGTCCTATTTAATGAGAGGCACAAGAATTTCCACAAGGCTTCCTCAACTTACAAGCCTTTCGTTGACTTGATCCGCAATGATGGGTACGCGGTGCACGTGATTCAAAGGCGCCGTTTCAGTCTGACGTGTGGGACGGGCTGAGCTGCTCACATCGTCCGTCAATCATGGGGATGTACTTCTTACGTTTCTTCTTTTCCACTCCTTTTCATATTTCCGCTTGACCAAAGCGACAAAATTTCGTAAATAGAAAACAAGCGTTCCGGATATTCATAGCAGGTCGCGCTGACGAGGCCATTTCATGGCGAAACGCGGCTGGAAAATGTTGTTTGACTCAACCTCCGGAACGCTAGCGAATTATTACTCGAGAGGCCGAAATGAAATCGATTGCTACGGTGAGCGTCGCGCTCCTCGCTGTCCTGAGTTTCTTGATTCCTGTATATGCCGCTGACTTGTCCGCCGGCGTGGCAAGAATCGATCTCACACCCCCGCTGGAAATGAAATTTGCCTTGGGCGGCTACGGTGCGCGCATGAGCAAGCCGGCGGAGGGAATCCACGACCGCATTTTTGCCAAGGCTTTGGTGCTAAGTGATGGAGCCAAAAAGTACGCCATCGTCACTTTGGACGTATTGGCTTTGCCGCCCAATGTCAAGCCGCAAGTACTACAACGGCTGCAAGGTCAAGGCTGGAGCGTCGAAAATGTAATGCTGCTATCCAGCCACACGCATTCGAGTCTCGACCTGACGGCGCTGAACGATCAAAACGACCTTGGCATTCCGCAGCTTGGAATCTTCCAGCCGGAGCTATTGGAGTTCCTTGTCAAGTCCGTAGCGCAGGTCATTCAGGACGCAGGGCGTTCGCTGCAAGTCGTTAAGGTGGGCACGGCCAGTGCGATCATCCCCAATATGAACCGCAATCGTCGCGGAGACAAGCTTACCGACGCGGAGCTTACAGTGACCCGCATCGATCAGGCAGGCGGCCGGCCGTTGGCGGTACTGGTGAACTGGACGGCGCATCCGACCTTTGTAGATGAGAACGATATGTGGGTTTCCGCCGAATGGCCGGGCTATCTGCAGCGGGAGTTGGAGGCATGGATCGGCGATGGAATCACCGCCATGTATTTCAACGGCGCTGAAGGAGATCAATCGCCTGCTGGGGCTGTAGGTGCGAGTCCCTATGAGCGAATAGAAGACTATGGCCGCAAGATTGCCATTGAGGCGCACAAGCTGTTCAGCAGCATTCAATCCAAGAGGAATCCGCAATTCGCCTTTGCTTATCAAGCGATTTCTTTGCCAGAACGAAAAGCGCACCCTAACTTTGCTGCCACCGGCGGCGCCGAGTATGGAATAGACGCAGCGGCGATGAAGGTGATCCTCGAGAAGCTTGTTCCGCAGAACAGCGCCAGCGGCGCCGTGCGCATCGGCGACTTGCTGATCGCCGGGGTGCCAGGGGAGATGGCGGCGGGATTGGGCTTGGAGATCAAGAGTGAGCTGCGAGAGGCAGGCATCCGTCATCCGGTGATTGGGGGACTTGCCAGCGAATGGATCAGTTACATCCTCAGCGCCGAGCAGTATGACAAAGGTGGGTATGAAGCCAGTGTCAGTTTTTATGGCGCCGACTTGGGGTCAAGGATTGTCGAAGGCGTTCTCAAAGCAGCGATACCATTAGCCAAGAGATGACTGCTCAAGTCGCCAGAGGCTCACTGCCGTTTTTTCTATCTCACATGAAGCGCATGTGATGCAAATAAAGCTACGATCGATAAGATTAGGGCTGGTGCAAATAAGGAGCTTTCATGCGCGCTTATTATGCTATCGGCAACGCGATTTTTGACAAACTGTCCTATCGGGAATTTGCGGGGGCGATAGCGACGATAATCAGGATCGCTGAATCCTCTCGATCCGCACAATCTCGTTTATCCTGTCATTCTTTTCAGTGCAGCGTATTTGGTCACCCGAAAGCCATTACCCCAGAACTTGAAGCACCGCCTCCGTGTCGGCCAAATCCTCGAACAAATAATCCGGCTGGTGCTCGCGCAATTGCTCCGCGGTGAAATGCGCGGCCGCTACGGCTACGGCAATCGCTCCGTGCGGTCTGGCACACTGAATATCGGAAGGAGTATCCCCCACCACGTACACCTCGTCGGCCTTTGGCCTTTTTCCGTGCTTCTTTCTAAATCTTTCCACGGCAAACGGCAAGAGCTCATCCCGAATCTCAGAGTCGTCGGCGAAAGCGCCAACGTCAAAGTAGTGATCAATAGCAAAATAGGCCAGCTTGATAAAGCCGCTGGTTTGCCAGTTGCCGGTTAGGAGGCCGAGATACACGTCCTTCCTTCCGTGCAGGTTCTTCAATAGGGCATCGATGCCGGGCATGAGCAGCTTGCCGTCGAGCGGAGCGTGGATTTCTTCCTGCAAACGATCACAGTAAACGGTTTTAAAACTCTCCATTACAGATGTGCTGAAGTCGAGTTGGTTTTTTTCCAAGACATTTCTCAAGATGGCGGTATCGGTTCGCCCGGCGAGACTGATGCCGGCGAAGGCATTGGCGATTCCATAGAGTTGCTCAAATGCCTTATCCATTGCACGCAAACCCGCACCGCCGGATAGCAGCAGAGTGCCATCGATATCAAAAAGCAGCAGTTTCACGAATCATTATTTCCTTTGCGTAAATAAATGTATCTATCACGAGAAAAGTGACCCGATTGTCTTCATCATCATAAAACAAACCACACCTGCCGCGACCGGAGTGGCAACCCATGCTAACAAAATTTGCACTAACATATTCCGGCTGATTCCGCGCATATCCTTGAGCAGGCCGATGCCGACAATCGCTCCGACGATGGCCTGAGTGCTGGAAACCGGCACGCCAATCTGCGTGAAAATGTGGCTCGACGAAGCCAATGCCAATACACTGATAAAGGCGGAATAAGCATCCAAAGTAAAGATGCCTTTCCCCACGGTCAGCATTACCTTCTTGCTGTAAGTCAACACGCCAAGGGCAATGGCGATGCCGCCAAACAGTGAAGCTTGCGAAGCAGAAAGTCGCCCGGCGGACACATAGACGCCGGAAACATTGGCGACGTTGTTGCCGCCCAGCGAGTAGGCCCCATAGCAACCGGCGATGATCACCGCAGTGCGCAAGACCGGCGTTCTCCATCGCATACTGTTCAGCAGCGGTTTTAACAGCCATCTTAGAATCAGGTACAACCCGACACTTAGAATCGCGCCACTGACCGGCGTGAGCAGCCAGCAGAGGACGATCTTCATCAGCACCGAATAATTGGCCGTGCCATTGACCAGGCCGACGGCCAATAACGCACCCACGATGGCCTGAGAAGAAGAAACCGGCAAAGATAACATCGACATGATAAAAAGAGTCACTCCGGCGGCCAGTGCGCTTATGAACGCAAATTCGCTTCTCACCTCTGATAGCTCACCGAGCGTCACTATGCACTTCGGCCCTTCCAGTACAGCTCCCAGTATGACAAATACAGCAATCAAGATGACTGCAGTGCGATATCGCACCAAATTCGTTGCTACGCCCGTGCCGAAAACATTAGCTGCGTCGTTGCTGCCCAAACTCCAACCGAGAAAAGCACCACTGGTATATTGCCACATGGATCAATTCATGGAATAGGTACTGTTCATAGCCTCACGCCTGCAGCTTGACGATCAACTCGCTCAAAGTATCCGAGACGTCTTCGATCTTGTTAGAAATAATCGTCAAGTGTCCCAAGAATTGCTTGAGGTGCAGCTTGTTCGCCAGAGGGAGGTCGGAATCGAAAATTTTGCGCGTCAGCTCCCATTCGATCTGATCGATTTCGTATTCCACTTGTGCTACGCGATGGACTATTTTACGCGTCTCTTTTTCATCAATTCGCTTGGCGAAGAAAAATTGATGAATGCCGGCCTTTAGCTCAGAAAACTGGTGTGTTGTCTTGTCAAAGATCTCCGCCAAGGTTTCCCGATATGCGGGTGGGATTTCCGGCCTTTCGCCGACCATGGCATCGCTCAAATCCTCTGCCAATCCCGCCAAGTTGTCCACGTCGCCTACCAATCCATGAATATCGGCGCGCAAGATGGGAAGAAAAGCACCTTCACCCAACAGGGCATAGATCTCCCGGCGCAGCTTATCCGCAGCGCGCTCGTGCTTTTCTACTTTCGTGGCGTTCTCGTCGGCTGCGGTTACATCTCCAGCCAAATATGCCGCAAAGACGCTTTTGGCAGCTTCGAGGCATTTTTCCGTACGTGATAGATGGTCGTCCACTAAATCGCGGACTTTACTTTCCTTTTTGGATTTGAACATGGCACGCACCTTCTCTTCTAAAAGGATTAGAATTCGCCGACGACTCCCAGGCCGGGGCGGTCAGGCAGGACCAGCCAGCCATCTTTCACTTTTACGCCGTCAAACGGATCGTTGCTGATGAGCAGGTTACCATCCAGATCGGGAAAATCCGTCAACGGCGAAAGATGCGCCGCGGCAGTGATCGAGAGCGAGCTGGAGACCATGCAGCCTAACATGATCTTCATGCCCAACGAACGAGCCATCCAGATCATGCGCAAGGCTTCCTGCAAGCCGCCGGACTTGTCGATCTTGATATTGATGCCGTCAAAGGCTCCCGCCAGCTTGGGAATGTCCTTGGAGCTTTTGACGGATTCGTCGGCAAGGATGGGAATGGTAGCGCGCTCCCGCACCCAGGCGGTTTCTTCCAACATGTCCGCCGGCATAGGCTGCTCCACCAAATCCACGCCATTTTTGGCCAACCACTCGACTTTGCGCACAGCGGTTTCTTTGTCCTTCCAGCCTTCATTCGCATCCACACGCAAGGTTTTTTGGGTGACGCTGCGCACCGCCGCCAAAACTTCTTCATCGTTTTCCTTGCCCATTTTGATTTTGAGCAAGGGATATGCCTCCGCCTCGCGTACTTTTTCCTTGATGACTTCCATCGTATCGATGCCGATGGAAAAAGTGGTCTGCGGCGCTTTCTGAGGATCAAGGCCTAAAAACTGGTAATACGGGATACCCAGACTCTTGCTGATCCAATCCATCAGCGCCATGTCCATGGCCGCTTTGGCAGCAGTCTGGCCGGAACAAATGTTTTGAATCGCTTCGCCCAAATCGACGAAGTGCCAAGGATTGCTGTTCTGCAGCAGTGGCTTAGCCTTTTCGATGGTTTCAATGGTAGATTCGAGTGTCTCTCCATAGCGGACGTTGTGCGCCGCTTCGCCAAGCCCGACAATGCCGTCTTTTTCCAGCTTGACGAAAACATTGTCCTTGTAAGTGCTGGTGCTGCGGGCGATGGTCCAAGCATGCTTGAGCTCCAAGCGCTTGGTTTTGTATTCGACTTTGAAACCGCCTGTAGAAACTGAAAAACTTTTCGCAACGCTGGTTGGCAATGTGGCTGCACTCAGACCGGCTGCAGCCAATACGCCTTTCCCCGAAGTCTTCATGAATTCTTTCCGTGACATGGACATTCAATTACCTCCGATTGGATTTTTTTGTTCGCCATCATTCTCTTAAGAAATTCCACTGCCGGCTGGCCGCTTGACCATGATGGAAATCGCTTTATCTCCCAAAGTGATTACACGTCTCATACCAAAGGTATCTTCCCAACTCGCAGTACCGGCTGCAAGCAGGAGATCGTTTCCCTTAGTAGGGAAGATGCCTTCGGCATGACGTTGTAATTCAGGTTTTATTTGTAAGGTATCTCCGTGTCTGCTCGAGTGCAAGCTGGATCAAGAAAACCTATTTCCATTATAACTGTGAGTCGTAGGAGACCTCTCCAGACGTCGATTTTGATGCACACTGTGATCGGACTCGGAGAGTCCTCCTACGAGCATATCAGTTCTTGCGAGCAATTGCCGATCTGAAAAATGGGCTAAATCTTTCCGTATTCGGTTTTGTCAGGTCACTTGCTCATTATTCACGTGGTCGAAGATCCCACTATCTGCGATTCTCTAAAACCTCTTTCGAAAGGAATGAGCTCAATACCGAAATCCTTCGCAAAAGGAACCGGATCGCAGACATTATCTTGGATGAGCATTTTCAATCGATCAGAGTCGATGGGAGAGAAAGGCAGCCATCCCATTAAGAAGGCGATTCCTCTGGCTATGGAGATGGGTACCGGAATCGGCCGCACCTTTTTGTTGATGACCTTGCCAATGACGGACAATTGCTGGCGATAAGTGAGAGCCTGCGGTCCGCCGACATCGTATGTCTTGTTGTAGGCCGCCGGATTTTCCAAAGCCTGCACAAAGCCTTGCGACACATTGTGGATGGATATGGGCTGATGCTTGTAATCGCCCGACCCGAAAATAGGAATGATGCCGAGCGGACTCTGTCGTATCATTTTCGCGATCATGCCATACACGGCGTCACCGGGTCCAAAAATGAAAGAGGGACGAAAGATGGTGTAGTTCAGGCCGCTGTGGCGAACGTACTCTTCTGCGCGACCCTTGGTGCGCAAATAGGGCGTGATTCCATCCGGGTCAGCGCCCAACGCGCTCATGTGCAGAAAACGACTAACTCCTTGCGACCTGGCCGCCTCGATCATGTTTTTAGTGGCCGTAAAATTGACCGATTCGAAGGTAATTCCTCGCAGCCGCGATTCGCGGATAATCGCTACCAGATGGATGACGGCGTCGCATCCCGCCAAGGCATGCTCCAAAGTATCGGGCCTGGTTACATCGCCGACGACGTACTCGAGTTGGGCTGACTCTGTCCGCTTGTTGAAACGGGCGGAACGCACCAGACAACGAACGGCGTGACCGGCTTTGATCAAATCCTGCAAGATGAAAAAGCCCACATATCCGGTGGAGCCGGTGAGAAAGATTTTCATAGAGAATCTCCAGTGAGCTCCCTCTCTGAGCAAATACAGCATGTGCCTGTTTGCATAACCTGGATCGTTCGTTTTAGTGGGTGATTTTTTAGATAAGAAAGGAAGCCAGTTTTCCGGTGGCGGTGCTTCCTTGCGAACTCATTATTCGAATTGCGGGTAAATATAACTTGCCAAAACTATGAAGTCAAGCAATTGATTGTCGGAACGGTCGCATTCTTCTCGTGACCATGGTTGGCGGCGGTGAAGCCGCAACGATGGCCGTGTTAAACCGTTTGCACCACAGCCAAAATCTCCTTACATTTTCCCACTTGCCGGAAGAGCCAGTGAGGTTCGATATGAGTGAAGAATGACCGGCGCAGCTACGGACGATATTGGAAGATTCGGTATGGAAAATTTGAATCAACTTTTTGCGAGCATTCAGAATAAGCATGTGACGCTTATCGGCGACATTTATCTCGACGAGTACATCTACGGCGAGATGAATCAAATTTCCGCCGAGGGTCCCTATCCGGTAGTGCATAGCAACAAGAGAATCTCGGTTCCCAGCGCCGCCGGGCATGCAGCCGTTCTGATGCAAGGATTTGGGTTGCAGGTTCATCTGATCGGCATCGTCGGCAAGGATGCCAACGGCCTGGAAGCCATTCGCTTACTGCAAGAAAAGGGGATCGATACCACCGGCGTATTGATCGATGCTGCATTCACCACCAATTGCCGAACGCGAATCAGCGTCGCCGGCTCGCGGTACTCCAAGCAAGAAGTTCTGCAAGTGGAGACTCTCAAACCGCCAGCCATAGAGGGTGAGCGATCAATTCGTATGCTCGAACACCTACAGAAGCAAGCTGTGAAGAGTGAAGGCCTCGTGGTTTTGGATAAGGATCAAAGCGTCGTCACTGCGAGCGCCATACCTGCTATTCGGCAAATCGCCGAAAAGCACCGGCTGTTGCTCGTGGGCGATTCCGAGCAGCAAACCAAATTGCTCACCGACTTTGGCGCCCTGACCCCCAACGAGCCGGAAGCCAGGGAGGCCTTGGGAGATGGTGACGATCCGGTCGGTATAGGCACTCGACTGCGGGACAAGCTGCGCTGCGGCACGCTGTTCATGACGCGCGGTGCCAAGGGCATCAGTGTTTTTGAAGAAAGCGGTAAGGTTTCCCATTTGCCGACCGAGGCGCGGGAGGTCTTTGACGTCAGCGGAGCGGGCGAAACGGTGCTGGCAGCGATTACCGCTGGAATGATTGCCGGGCGCCCTCCGGTGGAAGTCGCCCAACTAGCCAATCTGGCCGCCGGGGTCGCAGTGGCAAAACCCGGTTTGTCCGAGGTGAGCATCGATGAGATTCTCGAATTCAATCGGCGCTTGGATGCCGAAATGGAAGCGGAAAAGCTGGTTACTTTGAGCCGGCTAATGGGCGTCGTTCAACGGGCCAAGTCCGAAGGCAAAAAAGTGGTTTGGACCAACGGCTGCTTTGATATCATGCACGTCGGCCACATTCTGTACTTGGAGAAAGCGCGCTCGTTAGGCGACATGCTGATCGTTGGATTGAACAGCGATGCTTCGGTGCGCGCCTCCAAAGGCCCCGCACGCCCGATTGTCGTGGAAAGCCAGCGGGCCAAGTTGCTCACCGCCATGACCTGCGTCGATTACGTGACCATCTTTGACGAGCAAACGCCCATCAAATTACTCGAAGCTTTGAGGCCGGATGTCTATGCCAAAGGCGGGGACTATACGATGGATACCATCAATCAAGATGAACGCCGCTTGGTGGAGAGTTATGGCGGCGAGATTGCTTTGATGCCGGGAGTAGAGGGGATGTCCACGACGAACTTGATCGAGAAGATTTTGCAAAGCTACCAACGCTGAGCAGGCTTTGCCTCCTGCCAAGTCACACTGATGCCGGGATCGTGATCCGACATCCGGGTGCGCGGCAAAGCGAGCTTTTCGACACAAGGCAACCCGTCTCTGATCGAAAAGGTTCTCTTTCTTCAAGCCAATGACCATATTTTGGAGCGCCAAACTCAAGATCGGCCCGGCTTCTGCTCAGCTCAAACCGGCGCAGAAAGCAGGCGGAAAGTTTTGCGTAGATTTTGTTCCTTTTTCCCAGATATCCGATGCGCAGTGTCTCGCCATGCAGGGATCGGTCCTCTCTCTCTACCATTGACACCGACTGCCGGTATTCGGCGATCGCGGAGTCGAGATCGTTCTTCAGGTAAAGAGCATTTCCAAGTTTAAAATGACCGAGGAGAATTATCTGTGAATTGTCGTTCTGCACAGCCGTCTTGATTGGTTACGAAATTTTATGCAACTCTTGTCTGTTTCCTGGGTGGAAATTATAGCGAGGTAGTCATGCCGATCGTTGAAAAGAATGTTGAAGATACTTTCCAAAGAATGTCCGAAAGGCTCAGCGGTGTCGTGCCCGACGTTGAGCTGAGATACAAAGCAGAATTGGTTTTTAAGATCAATAGGGTGAAAGCGGAGCGAAACGCGGTTATCCTAGGGCACAATTACATGGAGCCGGCTCTTTACCTTTCCGTACCGGATTTTGTCGGCGATTCGCTGGAACTCAGTCGCAAAGCCGCCACCACGGACAAAGATCCCATCGTTTTTTGCGGCGTGCGGTTTATGGCCGAGACTGCCAAGATTCTCAATCCGGAAAAGACCGTACTGATTCCTTCAGCCAAGGCCGGTTGTTCATTGGCAGAATGTATCACCGCGGAAGACGTGCGCCAGCTTCGTAAGCAGTATCCCGGCGTGCCGGTGGTGGCTTATGTGAACACCTATGCAGACGTCAAGGCGGAAAGTGACGTGTGTTGCACATCCGGGAATGCAACGGCGGTAGTCGAGTCGCTCAAAGCGGACACGGTCATTTTTTTGCCGGACGAATACATGGCTAAAAACATCGCCAAGGAAACCAATAAGCACATCGTCTTTCCGGTGAAGCATCCGCGTTCCGAGAAACGCATGGACACAAGCCTGGATTACACCATCATCGGCTGGCACGGCAAATGTGAGGTGCATGAAAAGTTCACCGTAGAAGACATTATGCGGGTGCGCGATCAATTCCCCGACGTAGTCGTGCTGGCTCACCCCGAGTGCAGCCCGGAGGTGGTGGAGGCTGCAGATTTCTCCGGCAGCACTTCGGCGATGATCAAGTACGTGCAAAATACTCACGCGCCCCGGTATCTGCTTCTCACCGAATGCAGCATGGGCGACAACATTGCCGCTGAAAATCCCCAAAAGGAGATGCTGCGGCTGTGTAGTGTGCGCTGTCCGCACATGAATGAGATTACTCTGGAAGAGACATATAATTCCCTGCGCCAAAATCGGTTTGTAGTGGAGGTGCCGGAAGATATTCGCCTGCGCGCCAAAAAGGCGGTGGATAGGATGCTGGCGATTGGGTAGGAACTTAGATTTCAGGAATTCTGCAGACTATGCGGAAAGAATGCACTTGTTGCGAGAGTAATTCAAGTCTGAATTAGGCCGGACAGGTGCGTGATGACAAAGACAGAGGTAGTATGTTATTTTTGTCGCTTTCGTTGTCGGCGGGTAACTTTTAACAGGAGGTCCGTCATGGGGCCGGCTAAACGCCTTCCCGCCGGGCGGCCGTCCTGATTTTGCTCCGAAGGAACCAATAAGCCGCGATAGCTACTACACCGCTGGTGAAGAGCAGCCACAAAGCGATGCCGAAGTCAAGTCCTTTTGCGGAAGCTTGGACATCAAAGCCAGGATCACCGAACAAGACGAACGCCGCCCAGAAGAGCGGGTGCTGGTAGTGCATCCCATTCGGCTGGATCGGCTGCTTGAGAAGCGTTAACTTGGCCTCTGTCAGGGCTTCAGCTTTCGATCTCCTACGATTAAAAAGATTCTCATAAAACGCTGGCATTAGCTCAGAGGTGAGCTTGTCGTCCACCTTCCACAGCGTCATGAGCACGGAACCGGCGCCGGCGGCAAGGAACTGCCTGGGTAAGCCGAGCACCCCCTCGCCATGAACCAGCTTGCCTCTGCCGGTTTCACAGGCGCTCAGCACCACCAAGTCACAATTCAAATCCAAGTTGGAAATCTCATAGCCCATCAAAATGCCGTCATCGGCAGAGTCCGGGCTGGCGGCTAAAATCAGGCCGGAAAAAGCATCGAAGGTGGTGTCCACGAATGCGTGCGTAGCGAAATGTAAAATCCGGTGCTGCGACGCCTCCTGCAAAAAGAGCGATTCGTTGGCGGAACCGCGTTTCAGAATTTCCGTCCTTTTACGCACCCGTCGTATTCTTTCGGCCTCGACTTCAGCAAAGGGGAGCGGATCGAAGCTCCAACCGGTGCGAAAACGCAACAACAGCTCCTTGTCGGACGGTTCATGGTGCCCTGCAAAGGGATTGGCAAGGACCAGCACGTCTCCGTCCGCGCGCGCCCGCCCATTTGTCGCTTTCAACAAGTTCGCCGTCGGGCTATAGAAGAACACATGGCGGTGCAGCAAGAATGCGTCGGCATACGAATGGTCGTCTGTGGGAAGATATGTCGCCTTTTGCGGAGCCTGAGTCAACAATAGCTCCAGAGGCAGGTTGGCCAGGGTAAAATCAGGAATGACGACCAATCGCGTTGGCAGCGGCAGGACCTTTTCCACTGGCTCGACCAGGGTCTGATACAAGTGATATGCAAGACGCGCTTGGAATTCGGTCCGAGAGGCTGAAGACGCTCCCAGACGATGTAGCGGTCTCATCAAAGAGTCGATCATGGGAGTCAGCGTTTTCGGCTTCGCTTGCAAACGCACGGCGGTAGCAGTATCCCCGGTGGCGACCACAACAAAAGCGGCCTCCTCCGAGATGCTATAGTGCAGCAAGCCGCATCGAGCCTGCGCCAAGTACTTTTGCAGACTCGTAAGCGGCTGTACGGCAAAGGAAGCGCTATGATACGCGGTGTCTGTCGAGTCGGTTTGCCGGAGACGTTGCTCGAGGAGTGAGTATTTGGCTGTCTCAAGATCGGAGAGCAATCGGCTCCACTCGTCGGCGCTGCGGGATAGTGTCGATTCCTCGCGAAGTCGCCTTTGCGCCTGACTCAAACGTTGGCAGGCCTGCCGGTACGGCTCGTCAGCGACTGTTGCCGGTTTCAGCCGCGTTCGATCCGCCTTACCGAGCTTAAAAGCCTTCAGAACTTGACTCTTGCTCCTCTCGGTCCAGTGATAGAGACTGTCAAGATCGGCCCGGCTTCTGCTCAGCTCAAACCGGCGCAGAAAGCAGGCGGAAAGTTTTGCGTAGATTTTGTTCCTTTTTCCCAGATATCCGATGCGCAGTGTCTCGCCATGCAGGGATCGGTCCTCTCTCTCTACCATTGACACCGACTGCCGGTATTCGGCGATCGCGGGGTCAAGATCGTTCTTCAGGTAAAGAGCATTTCCAAGGTTAAAATGACTGAGGAGAATCATCTGTGAATTGTTGTTCTGCACAGCCGTCTTTAAGGTGGCTTGGTAAAGCTCGATTGCGTGATCTATGTTGCCGAGCAGCAGCTCTATGTCACCGACAGCCATGCGGTACCAGGCAATGTACGCAGAAGCCCGGGCCATCTCAGCAAAGCGAAGCGCCCGCAAGCACTTTTCCTTGGCGGATGTCAGCCTGCCTTGCAGGCGGTCTATGTCGGCGAGCTTCCAGGTCCAAAAGGCGGCTTGGATCGGATCCGACTGCAAGGCGGGTGACTCGACTATTTGTTGAAGGATCCGTCTTGCCTGGGCGAAATCTCCCTGAAGAACCGCCAAGTCCGCTAATTTGGCGTTGATCTCTCTCTGCTGCTCGACCAGTCTTTGCGATGCTGCCAGCCCATAAGCTTCCAGATAGAGCCTCTTGGCCATGGCGTGTTGTTTGATGGTAGAATACAAATCGGCTCGATGGGTCATCAGCGCAACGAGTTGTTTGGCATTTGCATCCCGACTGATGTATTTTTCTCCCTCCAAGTAGGCCGCAAGAGCGTCGCTCAGCCTGCCCACATTGGAAAGCGTTTGTCCTAATTGCAAGTAGCACTCCGCCAAATGCTCTCGGCTGCCGATTCCATGGCTCGCTTTGGTGGCGCTGTTGAGCAAGGTGATGGCGTCATCGTATTTGCCCAACCGTGATTGAAGGTTGCCCCAATTAGCGCTCACGATTTGCATGCGCTCCCAGTCCCCAATGCGGACGGCAATGGCAAAGGCCGAATCATAGCAGCTCTCCGCCAAATCGTACTTGGCCCTTTGTCCAGCTACGTAGGCGATGCAGTTTAGGGACGTGGCCTGCTGCTGCAAATCATGGGTGGCGCGCGCTTTTTCGAGGCCCAGACGCCATAGCGAATCGGCGGACGAAAGCCGGCCCAGATGGAAATGGCAGTAGCCCAACCTGTGCAGCAGGGTCAAGTCATCGAAGCATCTCGCCGGTAAGCTGGCAAAATGTTTGATGGCGGACAAATAGTCACGGTCAATGGTAAGCTTAAAAGCCTTGATGATGTTTTGTGATTTGGGATCAGAAGCGCAGTTTTGTATCGTGGGTGTTGTTTGAAAGCGCCCGTTGGTTTGATAGTCAAATTCCAAAAGCTCGTACATCAGGGCCGCTGGTGGCGCGCCTGCCTGCACAGCCTGGGCAAAAGCCTGAGATGCGTTAGAAAAGTCGTTCTGAGACAGGTGTATTTTTGCCATCGCCCATTCCACGTTTTGGCGAAAGGCGGGCTTGACCCTGAGCTTGCTAAAGTATGAACCCAGGGCATGACCATCCCGGCGACGCAGGAACTCTTCCGATAGCTTGAAATAGACCCGTTCGCAGGTGGGATGAGCCTCAAGATAGGCTTGTAGGGGTGGGATCGGATCTGCCGAAGAATCGGCGTTCAGGGTCGTCAAAAGTTGGTAGTATTCCGCGAAATCCTTTCGGTCCACATTTGCAGAATACGTTTTCGCATGAAGTAAGCAAATGCACATTGTGAGGAACCCTGCGCACCGAATGAAGACGGGTTTATATGGTGTTTGTGCAATCAGCATGGGACAATTGCGACCTAAATTCTGAGCTCCAAACCGGTGCGGTTTGAAGAGGCGCTCCGAGCTTTCCCGGTCAGAGGCTGTCAGCTTGGGATTGTGCGATCGTGGGATTCGAGCAATGTTTCTTTGTCGGCTGCGCGGCAAATATACGGAATAGGAGGGAAAATGCAAATAGTTAACATGCGGCTGGTAAAAGGCAGCGAGTTTGATGGGACACGTCGAAGACAAATGACGGGCCCCTTTCCCCCCAAGCTTTGTCGCAGTCTCTGCACCCCTCACTGCGACAAAGCTTCTTCAGGTGGGATGTGTGCGGGAGCAAAGTCGTTTGAACTCAGTCCGGACTAAAGAACCCCCTGCAAGCTGTTCCGAAACCTCCACAAGTCCCGTGGCGTTCGACATGATCGATGCCGGAACTTGGCGAATTCTTCTTGGGGCAAGATCGCAGAAAGCCGGCTCTAATCCCTGCCCTGCATCATCATTCGGGGCCGGGCGGAGGCGGTGGTGGTGGCGGTGGTTCTACGTCTTTTGAGGTGGTGCCTGCGGGTAACAAGCTTTTCAGATCTTGCATTTTTTTCTCTAATCCGTGTACCTTGGCAATGAGCCAAAGCAAAAGGCCAATAATCCCCAATAGCAGCAGTCCGAGCAAGCCTTGCATATGTCTCTCCTCCGAAAGGGTTAATTAATGAGCTGCCAGTTGGTTGATTAATGCCACGCTGTCTTGATAGAAAACACTTTCCGGTGGAATGGCTCGTAGGTGAAAGAGCGCGGAATCGGTGCGGGCGGAAAACTTGAAGGCTAAGCCCAAGAAATAATCTTCACGCTCGGTTCCTTGGGGATCGATATGGTTGGCTATCCGTTCTGCCTGAGAGAGGAGGTGGATGGCCAGCCCTAGTTGGTGCGTTTTTACTGGTTGGTTCAAACCCGGATCATTGGAATAGCCAAAATGAGCCAAACCAAAATAAAAGTAGTAATCACGAATGAATGCCAAGGTAGTGCTATCAGCCGTTGGTGTTTGCAGGCTTGCTATCTCGCTGCGAAGCTCCTGGAACTGCGATATGGCTTCTTGGTAACGGCGAGCCGTGTAGTCACTTATGGCGAATTTGAATTGACGTTTCATTGCCTGAAGGCGAGGATCATCCGACGAGTCCGATGCGCCGCGCCAGGCAAGGCCATCATATTCGTAGGGAACACGGTCCGGAAAAAGGTAATAAGTAAAATGATGTTCCGCCCGGTTGCTCAGACGCCAAATGCTCAGCGAGACAATCGCTACCACAATAGCGAAGGCTGCCGCCGGCCAGCGAGCGATCACGGGACGCGCCGCGCTCGTGCCTCGCAACTTGGCCCAAAAGTCTTGCAGAGCACCAGAAACATACTTGGCGAATCCGGCCTTTTCTTTCTTTCTGGGTGTGGCCGAAGCGGATTTGATCAGCGCTAATATCTCGCCATCTTCCCGGACGTGGATCTTATGCAAGTCGGGGTCGGCTTGCCCTTTGGTGGCATTTGCTATCCGGGCTGTCTTGAGCAAGAACCGTTCGTAATATGAGGGTGAATGAATGAGTGCTTCCAGAACGTGTTGAGCTTCCTGCGCCCGCATCGTCCCGGCTAACAAGGATTCCAGTGCCGCGTCCATTCCTATTTCGGCCTGAAATTGACCTACTTGCGAGGGTATGATGCGATTGGAGTGCCTTCTCAGTCTGTCCATGAGCTCCATGAGCAATTCCGCAATCCGATCTTTGCGTCTAAGACTCTGGAGACGGGCAAGCTCTTTTGCCTCACATTTGCCTTCTAGGTAGGCTCGAATTTGCTGATGCGAAATTTCGATCATTTTCGTAATCCCCTTACCTACTTCGCTTCTCTCATTCGCCAGCACCTTGGATACGCTCGCGGATATAGTCTTGCATAACTTGGCAGTAGATTTCAAAACATTGAAAGCAAAAGTTCAGGTGTTTAAAGGGTTGCTCAAAATCGATGCTGCGCGGGTTATGCTTTTTTCGCATGATAAGCTGCGCAAGGAAGAAATCACTATTATTTGCGAGATACGGGCTTGCAGAGTGACACTCATGCTTTGGTATGGCTGAAAGAATCTGAGGTGCGGATTGGCTGAGTTCCATCTTCTGCAAACGGTTTTTCAGGTTTTGCAGAAAAGCGGTTTCCGATGGAGTCAGGTGTTCCGTGTGCTTCGGCTCTCTAACTGTCAGCTCGGCTTCCAAATAGGCTAATGCCTGGCCGAGGGTGAGTTTGTGCATCGCTACAATCTCTCTTAGTGGTAAATCCGACGTCTTCTTGTTCTCCGTACATACATATAGAGCCTTTTTTTTTGTAAAATTCGACAACTGGAAAAAATATTTTTCATTTTTTTGCCGAATCGCGCAATCGCTCGATGATGCGATAAATGGCACCGACGCTGACTGAGGGAATGGTCGGCAATTGGGAGATCTGGGCCGGCGAGAATTCGGACCATAGGTATAGCATAAAAATATGAATGTCTCTTTCCAGGTAAAGCTTCTTTTTCCCGGCGGATGATCGCAGTTTTGCGACCATCGTCTCGTACAACTCCTGCTGCAAGTCTGACTCTAACTCCGCGATGGAGCTGCGAAGATCTTCAACTTTTTCTTCGCTCAAGGATTCGGAAAAAAAAGAGTGCAGATAGCGGGTGCCGCGACTAATGCAAATGGACGCAAGCCAGGCAAGAAACTGTTTTTCATTACCGCATTCGCGGTAACTTTTCAGTATTTTGAATTCATCACGGCAAAGATAATAGATGACGTCGTTGAGAATGTCGTTGACCACTTCGGAGAATTGCAGTTTCAGGCGAGGAAGGCGCCAGGCAGAGCAGTAAGAGTCAATGTACCGATAGATGGGCTTTTTGTAGCGCTGAAGAAATTCTCGCCAGGCGCTCTCCCAATGGGGTGAGTCGGGATTGCTGCAATAGAGCAACAATTGTTGTAAGGTGAGAGGCGTGACAAACTGATCCATACTGCCAGTCGTGATGTAGGTTACGTGGACCTCCCCCAAATACCAAAGGGATTCTGCGTACTGCCAAGCCCCACAACGGATGCCAATTATAGAAATTTCGGTGCTACAATGTCAAGAAGTATTTTTTCCTTCCTATTAAAACCTCACTCGTGAATGGAAGCAATCTCGTTCCCAAGCTTGTTTGGGAATGAGATTGCCGTTCTCTCCTCCGTAAGTGAGGTAATACGGTTTCTACTTGATGTTGGGCCGTTATATCTTGCTACGAGAATTTACGAGGGGCATCAGACAGGATATCTGCGGAACAATTGTAGATAGAATCTCCGGCGTGCTGCTGGCCAGAAGAAAGGCGCAGCGCCGGTCCTTTGCTTTGCCAACGAGAAATCGCCAGCCTGTTAAAATAGGCCATGGAGGGTACGGAGTTCAATATCAGATTGCCCCCATGGTCGGCGAGGCGGCTGACGGTGCGTCATTTGCATGTTCCATCATAACAATCCCGCGGCCGAGTGCCGGCAAAAATGCTCCACCGGGTCTTGAATCTCGATAAATTCTCTGACTAAGAAGGCCTCACCGTACTTGACGCCAATCTTTTGTCCCCAATACTGGCAGCGAGTGACGATCGTGTTCAGGAATTCCGGTTGGCTGATATAGGTTGGATCCTGATGGTTGCTTGCGGCCTGTGGGTCAAAGAATTGTGACTTGTACGCCCGGATGGCCTCTATCTTGCGCTCGAAAACTGAGGAGATATCGACGATGAAGGAAGGCTTGAACTCGTACACCTCGGAAAAATAGATGATCTTGGTCGGGCGAAAAGGAGGTTGTGCGGTATCGATTTTTTTCAAACCGGACAAAAACGCCGCTTCCCGGATCAGATGTGAGCTGTGGCCGTGATCGGGATGGCGAACGTCCCAGTAGGGAGCGAAAACGATTTTGGGACGATATCTACGCAGCTCATGAATGACCTTCAACAGGTTCTCTTGGGTGACCCGAACAAAGCTGTCGGGAATATCCAGGGCCTTCTGAGCGGCCAATCCCATTAGGCGGGCAGCCTCGGCGAATTCCTTGCGGCGGATTTCTACGCTGCCGCGCGTTCCTATTTCCCCTTGAGTCAGGGTAATCACCCCGGTTTTGTAGCCGTGCTCGGTGAGCTTGATCAGAGTCCCTGAGCAAGAAAGCTCCACGTCATCCGGGTGAGCGGACATGGCAAGGGCATCAAATTGGACGGAATCTTCGGACATGTTCATAGCTCCAAAAGTTGATGATCGAGCTTATGGACGTTGACGGCGTCGAAAAGCCTGCTCAACACGGACCAGTTGTACTTTATGAGGAAGGGCAGGATGCTGAGCTGGCGCTCCTGCAATTTCCCCTCCGGTAGCAGGTTTTCACTGACGGCTTTGAGTTGTTCGGTTACGGTGCCTTCCCGCTGGCTGAATGATTTCAAAATTTTGCTTTCCAACGCGCCGAGCTGACGGATCATTTGATGCCGGACCTTATCGACACTGCCTTGTAAAGTCGAATCCATACGAGTGACCTCTTTACTCAATGCCGTCCACTCCTTTTCAATGCTGCTTCGGGAGGCGGTGATCCGATCCCGGAAATCCTCCGGGATCAGGTTGAGCTTTGCTCGCCCAAGGGTGGCTTCAGGATCGATGATGACGTCTGCCGGCGAGAGAGAAAACCGTTGCAAATGCCGTTTGACTTTGGGCTCGATGAGCGTGAAACCGGCGCGCGGCACGATAATCGGCATGGGCAGACCAAACGCTTCGTACACGCCTTTCAGTTGCGCCCAATAAGCGATTTCGCCGGGTCCGCCGACGTAGGCGATGGTCGGCAAAAGAGTGTCTTGAACCAGTGGGCGAAGCGCAGCCTTGGGGCTGAGCGACTCCGGACGGTGGAGCAGGTCATCAATGCTCATTCTCCGGCCCGAATGTAAATTTCGGTAGCTGCCATTCTCCCATTCGAGACTGTGGCGTCCTTGATCGAGAATGAAGACATTGGGTCTCTTTGGCTGCAACGCCAATTGCGTAGGGTAGCCCAGAGCAGCTAAATGCAGATTGGTTTCTGCCATGGCTCGATTGCTGAGGTTCTCTTGCAGCTCCTTGGCAAAAACCGGCGCTACAAATTGTTTTAATCTCGGGTCAGAGGCATCGAGGAGAATGATGCCGTATTCGGCAAACAATCTGGTGAACCAACGCGCAAAGCCATGGTTAAAGCTGATACCTGGCTGGTAACATCGGCTAAGCTGCGCCAAGATGTCTTGTTTAAAATCGCTCTCAGCAGTGTTAGCGGCTAATTGCTCGATGACCTGTGTGATGCTTGGCTCTAACATTATTTCCGAGACCGGTGTTCGCTTCAGCGCCTGTTTCGGCTGATATTGCGTTCGGATGAATTGATTGGCGCGATCGATCAGCCCGGCCCATTGCACCTCGGCGAAATCGTGATCCTCGGAGACGAGATAAAAGACGGGCAAAACCGGCGCCTGCAATCTCTGCGACAGCTCCTGCGTCAGTTTGATAATGGTAAGCGCCTTATAGCTCGTGTACAGGGGTCCGCCAAACAATCCTACTTGCTGCCCGGTGACCACTGCGAGGGCATCACTCTGGGATAGGCGTTTTACATTCTCCAAGGTGCCATGGCTGCAGCCAAAGGAACGGTTTTGTTCGGTCAAGATGGAGACGAGCTCGTGCATGTGCGGTCTGGCAACGCGGCGAACACGTTCCGCCGCTTGCAGGTAATTGCTCCAATTGCGAAAGTCATAGGAGTAAAACGGCGCGACTTTATCGAACGCCGTCCAATAATCCAAGACCAATTTGGGCAGACCGGGAAGTTTTTCCGGGGGAATAATCGCGTTTGTCACTTCTGTGCCAAAAATTGCTCCAACTCGCCTGTTTGCTTTGACAAATCAGCATGTCTAACAAGATGGCCATTGGCCAAATTCCGGCTTTAATTTAGCAAAAAATGGGCGGATTCAAAACGCTTCTTTCATTGCATGCTGAGAAGTCGGATTGCCGACTCTATTAGCCAGACTTGGTTGTTGATTCTGACCTCGCTTATTAGTACATTTGCTAAATTTGTTTGTATTCTTGTAAGAATTTAGCCGTCTGAACCAAAGCCTGTCATTCCGACCGCAGGGAGGAATCTGTCACTTCCGAATCTGCGTGGTTGTACGAATTCGTTGCTCCCAGATTTCTCACTCCGTTCGAAATGACACAATTATTCAGTTGGCTAAATATGTACGTATTCTTTTGAAAGGCTTTATGAGACGATTTGATCTGATTATTTTCGATCTTGATGGGACGTTGGTCGATACCGCACCCGACGTGCATCGATCCATCAACCTTGCTTTGGCGCAAATGCAGCTTCCGGCCATTTCCGAGGCGCAGGCAAAGAGCGCCATTGGCCCAGGCCCGGAGCATTTTGCCCGCATCGTTTTGGGCGAAAACAACACCGAACGGCTGGCATCTTTCTATGAGTTGTTCCGGCCCATTTACTTTGAAAAGTGCGTGGAAAGCTCCAGACCTTTTCCGGGTATCCCGGAGTTGTTAGCCGAATTGAACGGACAAAAATTGGCGGTTGCTTCCAATAAACGGCTGAGCTTCAACCAACGTATCCTGAAAGAGCTGAATTTGGCTTCCTACTTTGAGTTGGTGGTCGACCCTGAAGTTGTGGGCAAGTCCAAGCCGGCGCCGGAGATGCTCGAATACGTTCTCAGGTACTGTGACGTGCCGGCGGAACGCGCGCTAATGGTCGGCGATACCGATAATGATTTGTTGGCTGCGCGGGCTGCGGGCGTCAAGTCGTGTGCAATCGGATGGGGATATGCGCCTTTACAAAAACTGCTGTCGCTGAACCCAGATTATCACATCGAACGACCGCTGGAATTGTTAAGGATTGTGGAGCAAAATGGAAAGACAACTCTGACGGGGTTCCAAACCCTGTCAGAGCTGAGACAACAGAGTTGAAGCGACCTATTGAAAGCGAAGAGACGGAAGCATGAACGAACAGAAGGAACACCGATATCTACCGACCTATAAAGGCTGCATGGTTTGCGGTCAAAAAGAGGTCAATCCCAGCACTCTTAACCTGCGCTTTCGCGTCACTCAGGAGGGGGTCGAAACGCCTTTTACTGCGTGTTCGCATCAGGAGGGATATAAAGGCATTGTGCACGGAGGCATCATCACGGCTTTGTTGGATGAAACCATCGGCTGGGCGGTTGCGGTTGAACGAGAAAAGTATTTTGTGACCGGGGAGTTGACCGTGCGTTTCCTTTGTCCCTTGGGCATAGGTACAACCGTCACCGTGAAAGGGTGGCCGGTTGAGCACAAATCTCGCTACTCTATTGCCAAGGGACAAATTGCCGATAGAGACGGAAAGGTTTATGCCAAAGCAACGGGAAAATATTTTCTCATGTCGGATGAACAGGCCAGGCAGGTGCACGACTATCTGACCTTTCAGAAAGGGGATCTGGATTTTTTCCATAATAACTTTAACCGATAATTTTTAAACCGCCAATTACGCGAATTGTGCTAATGAAACCAATTCGCAAAATTAGCGAAATTCGCGGTTGGTCTCTCTTATGAACATCCTCGGAATTTCCTGTTTCTATCATGACAGCGCTGCCTGTTTGGTGCGCGACGGCAAGATCGTCGCGGCGGCGCAGGAGGAGCGCTTTACCCGCAAGAAACATGATTTCGACTTTCCGCGCCAAGCCATAAAATTCTGCCTTGAGTTTGCCCATCTCTCCACTGCGGATTTGGATTATGTGGCATTCTATGACAAGCCTTTCATCAAATTCGAGCGTATTTTAGAAACCTATCTCGCCTACGCACCACGAGGTCTGCGATCCTACTTGATGGCCATGCCGCTTTGGCTCAAGCAGAAGCTTTGGGTTCCGGATCTGATCCAGAAAGAAATCGGCTACAAAGGCAAGATTATTTTCCCCGAACACCACGAGTCGCATGCGGCCTCGGCGTTCTTTCCTTCTCCATTTCAACAGGCGGCGTTCTTGACGATGGACGGCGTGGGTGAATGGACGACCACCTCCTACGGGGTTGGTCGGGATAATCAGGTGGAAATCGACTCCGAGCTGCATTTTCCTCATTCGCTGGGATTGCTCTATTCTGCTTTCACCTATTACACCGGCTTTAAGGTCAACTCCGGCGAGTACAAGGTGATGGGACTGGCTCCTTATGGCGAGCCCAAGTACGTGCAGACCATTCTGGATCATCTCATCGACCTCAAAGAAGACGGCTCTTTCAAGCTGAACATGGAGTACTTTGACTATTGCACCGGCTTGACCATGACCAACGGCAAGTTCGAGCATCTTTTCGGCGGCCCGCCGCGCCAGCCGGAAACCTTGTTGACGCAGAGGGAAATGGACCTCGCTCGCTCCATTCAGGATGTGACCGAAGAGGTCATGCTGCGCTGCGCCCGCCACGTGCAGCGGGAGACCGGCGAGAAGAATCTCTGCCTGGCAGGGGGCGTGGCCTTGAATTGCGTCGGCAACGGACGGATTCTACGCGAAGGGCCTTTCGAGCGCATCTGGATTCAGCCGGCCGCCGGGGATGCCGGTGGCGCTGTCGGTGCTGCTCTGTTCACCTGGTACCAAGTTTTGGGTAATGGCCGCCAAAGCGACGGCAAGTGCGACGCGCAGTTCGGCTCTTTTCTCGGTCCGGAGTTTGGCAACGACGCCATTGAAGAATTTTTGTCCAAGCGCGAAATCCCCTACCGGAGGTTAAGAGACGAAGAGGTCGCGGAAATCACGGCTGATTTGCTAACGCAGGAAAAGGTCATTGGCTGGTTTCAGGGACGCATGGAATTGGGGCCGCGCGCATTGGGCAGTCGCTCCATCATCGGCGATGCGCGCTCGCCGGACATGCAGGCTCGCATGAATCTGAAAATCAAATATCGGGAAAGCTTCCGACCCTTCGCGCCTTCGGTTTTGGAAGAGCGCGTCTCGGACTATTTTGAGCTGGATCGCGAGAGTCCGTACATGCTGTTAGTGGCGGAGGTCAAAAGGGAAAAGCAGCGCGAAATGACCGAGGAAGAAAAGCGATTGTGGGGCATCTCCAAGCTGAATGTGGTGCGCTCGGAAATTCCCGCGGTCACCCACGTGGACTATTCCGCCCGCGTTCAGACGGTGAATAGGCGTACTCATCCGCGTTATTACGAGCTGATCAAAAAGTTCGAGCAAAAGACCGGCTGTCCGGTCATCATCAACACCTCGTTCAATGTGCGCGGCGAACCGATCGTTTGTACTCCTGAGGATGCGTACCTTTGCTTTATGCGCACGGAGATGGATTACTTGGTCATCGGCAATTTTCTGTTAGAGAAAAGCCAGCAGCCGGCGCTGAAGGAAGATGCGGATTGGAGGAAAACCTATGAGCTGGATTAGCGACGTGCGCACCGGCTTGAAACGGCTGCCGCAGGACGCGCGCTCTTTGCGCAAGTTCGCTTTGGTCATCGCCGGTGCGATGTTAGTTTTAGCCGCTTTGGTTTTCTCTTTCGGCGCACATCCCCAACGAGCTTACTGGCTCACGGCTACTGCCGCAGTTTGGTCTGCAGTGGGATTGCCTTTCCCAAAACTGCTGAAACCACTGCATACCGGCTGGATGGCCTTCGCCTTGACCATTGGCTGGATTATGTCGCGAATATTTTTGACGATACTTTTCTTTCTGGTCATCACTCCCATTGGATTATTGATGCGCATTTTCGGCAAAGACCTTTTGCAGCAAAAGATCGAGCCGGAAAGAAAGAGCTATTGGCTCAAGAGGGATCGGAGCGATGGGGGGAACGAACGGTATGAGCGACAGTTCTAGGAAAATTCGTAGATGGGGTACACTTTTATGGAAGTCCTGCGGGAGGGTACTAGCGAGTTTTTCGCGGCATAGTACTCTCTGGTACCCTCCGCAGGTTTCTTTTTATCTGAGCGTAAAGTTAAAGGGAATTGAAATCCACACTTCGACCGGCTCTCCGTTAAGAAGGGCAGGTTGAAATTTCCAGCCTTTTACCGCCTCGATTACTGCCGCTTCAAATCCATACTTATCAGGTCCAGGTTGGTTGATTTTTTGACCACCAGTTATTCGATAGAATTCGCTTTTAATTGTTTTTGCCTGTTCAACATCTCCCTGTTTGTTGATGAATACATAGCCAATTACTTTTGCCTCCATTTGGGATGCTAATGCCTTTTCGGGATATTTGGGCTCTACTCGGCTGACTATAACAGGTTCTTTGTCGAAGTCGATCAGAGCAGGAGTTTCATTTTGCTGGCCTTCAAGCTTCTCAGCCAGCGAACTCTTGGCTTCAGGCGGTTTTTCTTTTCCGCAGAACCAGGAGAGAGGTAAGATGAGTGCGAGCAAAAGTCCGAAGATAAGCACCACAGTCGTTTTCTTAATGGGACGCATATTTTCCTCCTTGATATGATAGGCAACACGTTTGAGTAATTGATTTTTCTGCCTGATCAGGGCAGGAGTGACTGCGCAGCCCGGGTTTTCCCGGGTAATTTGTTCTGCTATATAAACCAGATATCTGGAATATTCCACTGGCGAGACATGAGCATGAGCGATAGCCGTTTCGTCACAAATCATCTCTCGGTACTCTTCCATTCGATTATTCAGCAGCCAGACCAATGGATGAAAAAAGTAGAGTGCCCGAACAAGAACCTGCAATCCCTGGATCCATGCGTCACGACGGCGAATGTGCGCCAATTCATGATGGATGATTAATGTCTGGCACTCCGATGGCCATGATTGATAGGTCGTGGGCATAAAGATTTGGCTCTTGAAAAGGCCAAGGCTCAAGGGAAAAGCGAGCTTGGTTGTTTGATAAACGTCGATTCGACGACTTGAAATAGTAGCATCTGAACCTGCAGGAATCTTTTCGGAATTCGTGAGCTTTGCTTTAAGCGATAGCGTAGCAAGAATGGGAATGACCAACCCTACCAGCGAAAGTGTGGTCCACGAAAGGAAAAGGACTCCGTATAGATCGAGTTCTTTTAACAGGCCTGCTGCGTGTGCCATACCTGCCTCTGGATTTGCAGATACGGGGATCACTTCCATGAAAAAGGAAAACGGGGGAAATGAACTTGCTGAGGAAAGTGGAAGAATTGGCGGTAGCAAGAGTTTTAATAATCCGACCAAGGTAACAAAATATTTTACTCGGGCCCGGGCCTTTCGAAGAACCCATAGTGCACCCAGGACCACCGCCAGAAACAAGGTGTTTTGCAGAGTAGCAAAACCAAAGTACATCGCCCATTGCCGGCCGAAATCGTTTATGAACTCGATCATGGCTATCTGCCCTTTAATTGTTTCTCTTTCTCTGCAATTAGTTTTTTGATGGAAGTCAGCTCATCCAAAGTCAACGTCTCTGCATTTATCAAATAATTGGCCATAGCTGTCACAGAACCGCCGAAGAACCTTGCTACCAAGTTCTTAGTCTCTTTCGAAAGCATTTCTTCTCGCGATTTAATGGGAGAATAGAAATTCACCAAGCCAATCTTTTTGCGCACCAAATATCCCTTGGCTTCTAAATTATTCATGATTGTTTGTACGGTGGTATAGGCTTTTTCACCTTCGGGATAAGCCTGCTCCAAGACTTCGCGCACAGAGGGAGAGCCACCCACGCGCCATATAGCTTCCATTATTTCAGCTTCTACTGGTGTTAATTTTACGTCTTCAGCCATGCCTTCTCCTAATTTATTGGGTGATCTACTAAGAACATAGTAACAATACTAATTCTTTGGGAAAATGTCAAGCAATTTTTTAAGAATTCGGGGAACAGTCCCCTGTATTATTTTGAGGGGGTCGCCGATAGTAAACGCGGAAACCTGCGAGATTCTTCGCTTCGCTCAAAATGCCAAAGGCGACACAGCACGAAGCGAAGGATCAATTGGGTGATTAGGGGGCCCCCCCGAACAGTTGTGAATCGGGAGTTTTATTCGGGATGAAGAGGGTTAGCTGATTTGATCAGCCTAAATCCAAACCGCAGCGATCTCCAATATCTCCGGGCATTTTTAACGCTTACTTGGCAGGCTGCACAATCTGAATTCCTTTTGCCGAATACCATGGATGCAGCTCCACCACCAGCCTACCTGCTTTGACCGCAGGGTCTGCGTCACACAAAAACCTTCGCCGCAGCGAATTCGGAATGACATCTTCTCTTCTCGGGGGCTGAACTGTTACATATTGCCTAACGGTTGCGTGAGTGGATATTACTCTGTAATCGCTCCTGCTACAATGTTAGCAATCGAGCTGCGCAGCCAATCCACGTCGCCATCGTCTTTGGGGTGAACGCGATTGGTCAGCACGATGACAAAAGTATCGGTTGCTCGATCCAGCCAAATCGAAGTGCCGGTGTAACCGGTGTGACCAAAGCCGCCATCCGGCAGCAGGTCGCCGCCAACCCATGATTGGCCGTCCTTGACCACCCAGCCATAGCCGCGCTTGGCATGGGCGGGCGTATCGGGAATGTGCACCATGCGATCGATGGTCACTGGGCTGAGGATGCGCACACCGTCTAATTGACCGCCGTTCAGCAGCATTTGCGCGTAGCGGGCTAAATCATCGGCAGTGGAAAAAAGCCCAGCATTGCCGGAAATGCCGCCTTGCAGTCTGGCCAACGGATCGTGCACAACGCCAATCAGCGGCTGGCCTTTTTCGACCTCCGTTGGGACGCAGATGGGCTGCAAGAGTCGTTCAGGGACGTAGGTGGTGTTTTTCATTCCCAAGGGAGCAAAGATGTTTTCCCGCGAAAAATCGTTGACGTTCTTCCCCGTCACTTTTTCGATAATAAAGGCCAGGGTGATAAAGCCCAAACAGCTATAATGATATTCATCGCCCGGCGCATTCGTTTTTGGCAGCTTGGCGATGTATTCGACCAGAGCCGCCGTAGCACACGGTCTTCCCAGCGAGTCCGCTGCGACGTCAGCATTGGTGTAAGGAAGAAGTCCCGAGGTGTGCGTCAACAAATGCCAGATGCGGGCTTCGTCTGCTTTACTGCTATCCGGCCGAATATATCGCGAGAAGGAAGGTACATAGTCGGAGACCCGATCCGTTAGGCGCAGTTGACCTCGTTCGACCAGCACCATGATAGATGTTGCGGTGGCCAGGGGCTTGGTCACCGAGGCCAAATCGAACATCATGTTTGCCTCCATAGGCCGCTTGCGCGGATAGGTTTGCGCGTAGCCAAAAGCCTTCCGGTACACGACTTGCTTGTGGCGGGAGACGAGAACCACGGCGCCGGGAATGTCCTCTTTATCGACCGCCGATTGAACGACACGATCGATGTTCCTCAAGCGGAGCGAATCCATGTCGGACTTGGCGATTTCGGTTTCAACAGATTGCTTTGCCTTTGCGGCGGACTTGGCCGATACAGACGCATTGGCAAGTGTTGAGACCAGTGAAGCAGCAAGAAAGCAGGGAGTGAGAAGACGAAGTGGTGACATATGTTTCCCTCGAATTGTTTTGCCGTGCCTAGCGTGCAGCCCGCTGTACCCGAGGCGGACCGTTGAGTGACGGCACTATGCGATTGTGAAATGCCGCTACCAATTGTCGAGCGACAGTAGCGGAGCGGCGGGATGATGACGCATTCGAATTCCGCAAAGCATACAGAATTTCCGTACCATAATCAAGCAAAAAGACCTGGGATGCGAGCCGCGGTCATTGCGCAAGTCGGGTATGCAGCAGGTAGTAGAATTTTGGCTCCGTTCCAAAAAGCGCTTGACATTGTAACCCTTGTTAGCTAAATTGCGTTTAGCTTCTAAGCAGACATAGGGGTTAGACAAGCATAAGAGACGATTCCATGAATAAACATTTTTTCCTCTTAGCTCTGTTGGCAGCGGTGCTGCTGTCTTCTTTTCGCAGTCCTGCGCAAACTCAGACCAAAACCGCCATTGCCGTGCTCAGTTTTGAAGCCAAAAATGTCAGTCAGGAAACCGCTGATGCCGTGGCGGACATTTTGAGCACAGAGTTGTTTAACACCAAGCGTTTTGAGGTGATCGAGCGGCAGGCGATTACTCGAATATTGGAAGAGCAAAAGCTGCAAATGACGGGCGTCACCGACATGAGTCAAGCTGCGGAAATCGGCAAAATTCTCAACGTGAAAAAGATCATGATCGGCAGCGTCAGCAAGCTGGGGCAGACATATATCATCAATACCCGGCTGGTTGACGTGCAAACCGGAGCTATGGAGTTGGCGCAAAACGCCAAAAGTGAAAACGGCGAAGACGGCCTGCCGACGGCCATCGCGAATTTGGTGGGAATTATTTCCCAAAAGATTACCATAGAAGGCTCGGTGATCAAGGTTATGCCCAATGTTATTTTGGTAGATTTGGGTAAGAACAAAGGCGTTGAGGAAGGTCAGATGTTAGCGGTGGTTCGCGTTGGCGACGTGATCACCGATTTGGGGGGAACCATCATCGGCAAGTCGGAGGACATTGTCGGCAGTTTGCGGATTGTCTC
>DYKH01000282.1 GCA_020722685.1 Caldithrix sp.
GGGCCAATCAGGAGGGAGGAGTTTTACGCTTTTATTAGTCAGAGTGATGAAGTAAAAGCACACTAATTTTAACACAAAAAGCCGGCACATCTGGCCGGCTTCAAAGTTAGTTAGGGAAGTTGTAAGGTGTCCCGTAACTGTTGGGGTTGATGGTGGTCTCTTGCGCACCGGGTGTGAAGTTAGCGGCAGGCAATGCAACGGGAACGACGCGGTCAAACTGAATGCTAACGCCCTCAGCGATGGTCACCACATCTGTCTGCACGCTGGTGCTCCAGCTCTCAATCATGGCGTATTCCAGGTATACCGCAGCCAGCACTGAACCAGTGGGCTCCGTTGCTCCTTGAATGTTGTTGTTGCCACGAGTCTTGAAGATGAGCAGCAAGCCGAACGGAATGCCAAAGGCTTCCGAGTTCAGGTTCATCATGATGTCGCCCATAGGAGCATTGGCGCCAGGCAACGTCTCACCACGAGAATCCAGGATGGGCGAGAAAGCTCCCAAGGACACCCGTTCAAGGGCATACAGAATGTTCTGCTGGCTTGCCAACAGTTTCTGAAATGCCAGAGTGGGCTGGTTCTTTCCACGGGTGAAGAAGCTGCGGTTTGAGCCAATTTCAAACAACCGCGTGAGTTGCGTGCTGTCATTCATGGTGATGCCGTCAGCCAGGCCGATGGGTACCAGGACCGTAGATTCATTCGCGGAGGTGATTGCAGTGAACCGGGCAGGGCCAGCGTACATGATGGTGGAGTCAGGCGTTGCAGAATACTGAGCAAACCGTTCGTAGCCATCTTGCGCGGCGGCAAAGTCCGACACATATTCATTTTTCCAGTCCCAAAGGACGGAATAGCCAGTTTGTTCAACTGTTGTTAGGGTATCTGTTGGAAATGCCATGGGTTACCTATACCTGCAGCGTAATGTCAATGTAGTTATTGGGGTATGGCAGCTCAGCAGAGATGACGCATACCGTGCTATCGGCGGCATTGGGATTTTGGCCCAAGCTCACCAATTTGGATCCTGACCGCATGGGAGCTCCAATCTGGGGCAACTTTGCGGCAATTAGCGTGCGGATGCCGGCGTTGACCGTCTGGGTCATGACGGCGATGGTGTCAGCCACCACGTTCCATTTACCAACATAAGGCTCCAACAGCGTCTTGAAATAGTAAGCCACTGCGTCCGTATCACGTTGAAGCATAATTTCCTGACTCGTAATGTTGGCCATGTTGGTGGTCAAGCTATGACGGCAGTACGGCACGCCTCCCTGATTCTTCTGGACCACCAAGCAGGTTCCTGCACCCGCGATGAGGTTCAACTGGCTCTTGGTGTAGAAGAAGTTGCTGTGCATCAGGTCAGTAATGCCCGGAACAGTCAGATTGGTGAAGCTCTGTTGACTAGGCTCACCGGCGCTCAGGCCCGCAATGGCCGCAGCCAGGTAATAGCCAGGCAGGTAGACGGTGCTGGTGCCAATCGGAACGCCCACAATGTCAGGCTGCACATGCCACACACGGCTGTCCGCAAATGTGGAGCTTACGTCGGCAATATTCTGAGCCATTTGCTGCGTGGTCAGGTTGCGGGTGACGTAGTAGGAAACACCCGTGGCAGCTGCTGTTGGGCCAGTGATGATTAACTGTTGGTTGCTGACGACAGTCTGGACCGTGTAAGAACCAGTTGAGGTCACCACCAGGTCAGAGGGGTTAACGCCATCGCTGATGAATGTGGCGTTAGTGGCCGTCAGAATGTAGCCAGGACCACTGGGGTTAACTGCAATGCTGGCCCCGGTGTTTTGATGGCTTGCGGTGTATTCACCAATATCCATGGAAGTAGCTTGTGCGGTGTTGCAGCACATGACGCGGAAGTCAGAGTTCACCGGCAAGCTCATGTCATCTACATTGGCCTGGATGGCGGTCAGCACATCAATCTGCTGGGTCAGCGGGCAAATGCAGTACATGTACTGGTTTTCCAGTGCCTCAACAGCACCTAGATAGCCGTCCAGGTCATCTGCCGAAACGGCAATGCCATAAATGGGAACCGTGCCTCCGGCACCTGCCATGGCGCATTGAACACCGACGGCCAAGCGGTTTACAGGAACAATGGCTCCGAGAGTGCCAGTGATGTCGTCAACCGTATTAAAGGTCAGCACCACATTGGTGATATCCTGTCTCAGCGCTTCGTACTGAACATAAATGTCTCCAGAAACCAGTGTGCCATAAGTTGTCTGGGCATCTCCTTTAATGGTGACGGTCCCATCAACTCCGACGTTGTCCAACTGCAAGCTGGAAGGATCAATGAGCACATCGTCGTAATTATTCGTCACCGAAATAGTGACGGCTCCAGAGCTTCTCAGGGTATCCGCCAGGGTGAGCTGAGTGGAAGTGATGGGCTGATAGGCAAAGGTGTTCTGGGAGGTGCCGTCAGCAAAGGTAACAGTCACCGGGTTGCCCAGAGCAATTCTCGCAGCTGAGTAGCTGGGCTGCCCCGCTCCGGCTGTAACCACGTTGCCTGCTGCCGTGCCGGTTCCCTCATAAATCTGAATGAGGGCGTTTGAGGTATAGACCTCGACGCTCCCACTCACAGGCAGTTGGCCCGCATAGGGGCTGGGCAAAGAGTAAGTGCTGGTGTCGCCTACGCCACTGGCGCTGGCCGAAAAGGTGCCTGCAAAACATGTCACATTAGCTGCAGGGTCCCCCGCGGTATACTGCACCACATTATAAGCTGGACCCACGATAACGGTAGGCAAGACAGGCACTGAGGAGTTGGTGCCGCCACCAGTAATAATCTCCTCGGTTACCTCTACGCCAGGAGCTGTATAAGCCATTAGATCTCCGGTTTAATTTTGGAAAGGGTCATGAGGGCTGGGAGATATTTTGCTGAGCCCCATTAACGCTGAGGAAGCAGTTTTTCATTATCACGCCATCTTGACTATACATGTATAATTCTTCATGGCTCCAGGGGATGCCAATGACCACTTCAAAAGTGGTGGGGCTGTCCCCTGCCTGAGCCGTGTCCGTGGGAGCCAAACTTGAAACAGTTATGCCTGGCTGCCCAAAAGTCTTGTAACCATTACTTCCCGCCAGAAGTGGAGCTGACCATAGATAAAAATGAGAGACTGCGTCTGTCAGCAAATCACAGGTGCCCTGGTTTCTTGCCTGAATTTTAATGCTACTGGTCCCCTCATACATGATCATGTAGCTGGCGTCGTTATTACCCCTGTTTACATAGGGCCCTTCCGACTTAACCATACTGTTATCAATGCCTAAGGTGCGGGTGCTGTAGGCTCCGCGGTCAATGAGAATGCGCGGCTTTTCGTTGGCCTTGACCTCATAGTAGTTGTCAATGCTGGTGATGAGCAGCTGACTCTTGGTTTCGTCAGGGTCATACTGCAGGTTGTTGTTCTTCCCTATGGGGTAGTTCTGAAAGAAGTAAATCAGAGGGTTACGCAGGAGGTAATAATGCTCCAGGGGGGAAAACTTATGTGCGTATGTCACTGCATAGCCTCCACGGCATTGAGGTCCAGAGTGTTTCCGGGAAAGGCGGCTGGGTTAACGGCCGCATTGTTGGTCGGATTCAGCCATGGATTCTGGCGACTCATGAGAGCACTCAGATAGTTCTTGGAAGGCAGGGACAGGGCTAGGTGGTACTCCACCATTTCCTTGTCCAGCTCTGTCAGGGATAGAATCTGTCTCACCACCGTGCTCTGCATTTCAGTGTTTTCAATGGCCTCAATAAGAAACATCTTCCCATCCGGGATACGGTATATGAGATCTCTTGGAGAGATCACCGGAAAGTTGGTGGTCCAGCCCCTTATCTCACTAGGCTCCGTCTTGCCAAACTCCATCTCCAGCTCAGATTTCACTAGAGGGTCATACTGCGCCAGTGTGTACACAGGCTTGTAGTAGCCCCCCTCAAAGCTCGTGTTGTAACAACTGTCACAATGGTCGCTCATCATCTTCTGGTACTTATAGCTCCAGCAGATGGGACAGCGTTTACCGGATACCTTCCTTTTGAAGATAAGACTTGGAACCCCGGCAAACTTCCTCAGGAAAACCCACTCTCTTCGGGTTATATCCAAAGCCGCATTCTGCACCAGCGCCAGGTTTCTCTGATTGAATGTGGTCACCATTGGGGAGACGAATACTCCATCAGGACCTTGGGCCTCCACGAAGATGAAGGGCTGATTATATTTTAGGTTGATTTTGTTTCCCATGAAGGTATATGCATAGGAAGAAATATAACCAGGGGTTATCAGCTCAAATGGACCCGTCTCGGAGACGCTATAATAAATGCCGAACGTCTCATACTGAGAACCTGGAGCAGGGTAAATCTCCACCGTAAGGCCACTCCACCAGTTAGGCGTTAACCGTACTGACAGGCTGGTGTCAATATTGGTGGGTTGCTCAGGGTAATACCCAGTGGAAGCCGGACTATAGCTGCGCAGGTAATACTTATCTGTGCGAAAGCCCGGGGAGAATGGGTACGGGATGAGGGATGGGAACATATTAAAAGTAAGGGAAAGTTCCGATATCCGAAGGCAGCCAGTTGAAGCCAGATTCTATATTCATTTCAGTTTTGTAAGCCTTTGACAAAGTTAAGAACTGGTTCATGTAATTGTCAGCCAACTGCGTATATGGTTCCATGCGCTCTTCCAGATTGACCTGGATATTACCGTCAGAATAAGGCAGGCTGTTGCGGGCAAAGAAAGCCGCTTGTCCCTGGAATAGATAAGCCAGGGTGCCCATGAGCAATATGCCACCATCTGGGAAAGAGACGGTGTTGAACGTGGACAGCGGCGGTATGAAATTGAAAGCCTGAACCGCAAAGTTCATGGACAGGTTTATGCGGTCTTCCGTGAACTCAACATTATCCAGAAGGTAATTGGTTTCAGGGTTATCCTGAATAAACAGGGAGACTTGTTGCGCAGTTAAAGGGGGCTGGTATGACAAGGTATGAGGCCTCTCTGTGTTTCCGTAACAGTGAGGTGTTTGGCCTCAAAAACTTCCTTGAGATATTCCATAGCTGCAGAGCCTTCAATGCTTCCACAGGTGAAAACGTCAATCGCTGCATAGCAGTGCTCAGGCCACGTGTGACAGGTTAAATCACTTTCCTGGACAATCACGGCGCCACTTACACCATGCGGGTTGAACTGGTGGAAAACAGAGTTGACGATGGTACACTTTGCAAGCTCGGCGGCCTTTTCCAAAGCCGCCTGCACGTGCTCCACATTAGAGATGACCTCCGGGTTGCACCCATAGAGGTCAGCCGTTATCTGGTGTCCGAGAAAGTCCAACTTTTCAGGCCCTGGTTTTCTTGGCCGGCTTGGCAGTTTCTGCAGCTTCCGCCACGGCTTCCTCTACAATCTTGTTGCCTTTCTCGTCAAAGCTCTCTTCCTCAAAGATAATGCCCTGCTTGCTGCCCAGTGCAGCAATGGTCGGCTTGCCATCCCCAAAGTTGGAATCAGAGACGATGGTTTCTTCTTCAAAGACAATCTTTGGCGCGCGGCGGTCTTCCTTGATGAAGTCCTTAAGAGTCTCGGCTGTTTCTTCAATATGAGCCCACCCTTTCAGAATGGCTGCAACAACGCCGGGCTTGTTTTCATCGCCTTCATGCAGAGGCACCCTGGCACCAATGGCCAAGCGGTAAATGCCACCTTCCAGGTAAAGACGTTGAGCGCTGGTATTTACGAGTACTTTCAT
>DYKH01000283.1 GCA_020722685.1 Caldithrix sp.
CCGGCCAAAAGGTCGTTCACAAAATAGGTCGTTCCGGAAGTGAATGACAAACTGCTCCAGTCCAGCGTCGTCGAAACAGAGTCGGAAGAAAAGTTCGCAGCAGTAATGAGCAAGCTACTGCCCTCGGATTGATAAGAATAGACCAATCCAGGCGCGGAATTCGGTATTCTTTTTATTCGCGGCTGGTGCACGTAGCGGTGACGGAGGTCAATCAGTTTTTGGTAGAAAGGCAAAAGGCCGTTCGGGTCACTCCAGTCGATCTTGCCGCGGGAAGTCTGCTCTCCGACTTCTTGTCCGGCATAGATGAGCGGAATGCCGGGGGATGTCAGGATAATCGTTGCGGCAAGCTTGGCCCGGGCAGCATCGTATCGATGGATCATCCTGTCTTCATCGTGGTTCTCGATGAATCGAAATGGACGCGCATGGGCGGGATATTCCCTACTCAGTTCGGCGTGTAGGGCGTTAATCTTCGCCGGATCGGCAAGGGCTTCAAAAAGTCTGCTACGGAGGTCCCAATCGTAGGCAGAGTCAAAACGTTTGTCGAAGTACACTGTGTCCTGCGCGGCCGCCTCAGCGAGCAAAAAGATTTCCGGCTTGATGGCCTTCACAGCCTGCCGCCAGTCCTGCCAGAATTGCGCATTTCGTTGCTGTACGCCCCAGGCCACATCGCAGCGGTATCCGTCAACGTCATAATTACGAATCCAGTATTCCGCCACGTGAATAAAGTACTCGCGCACTTCGGGGTCGTTCATATTCAAATTCGGCAGAGAGCCCCAATCAAAAAAGAATTCATAGGCCGAAGCTCCGGGCACCCCGTCCCAAATGTACCAATTGGCCCAGGGCGAGTATTGGTGATACTGCAACACGTTTTGCATAAACGGATGCTGCACCGAAGTATGATTCACCACAAAATCGAGAAGGATTTTGATTCCCGCCGCGTGGGCGGCGTTGACCAAATCTTTAACTTGACTGGCCGTGCCAAGGTCCGACTCGATGGCATAATAATCGGTGATCTCGTACCCGTGTTCCGTCGGCCCCTCGAAAATGGGCGTCAGCCAGATGGCGTCCACGCCCAAAGCGGCTAATTGCGGAATCTTGGCGGTAATTTCTCCCAGCACGCCATATTCACCGAACGAGCGGGGATAGATTTCATAGACAATTGCATCATCGATCCAGGCCGCATGGTCGTCGATGTCGTTCAGGCAAACCGAATCACCCTTGGCGGTGAGGTATCGTTTGCCGCGGGCAATGCGTCCTTCCTTATCACGCACAGCGCCGAGGATATAATAGACGCCGTCCACATTCGGTACCGTAAAGGAGGTGGTCGGCGTGGTTTTGGATGTAATGGTAATTGGCGCAGGATTGGCGGCATCCGGCGCCCAAGCGTAAACAAAATCAAGTCCAACGGGAGAAAAAGCTTGTGCGGTCAAGGTGACATTTCTACCGTGAACCTCTCCAGCGATCTTTAGTGATGGTTGTTTGTACAATTCCAGCGTCAAGACAAGTTCATCAGTGGTGGTGGTGAAACCTTCTCCGTCGGTGGCGCTTACCAGCACCGTATTCTTTCCTTCTTTCAAGGTCAGATCGACGGCAAAGCCACCTTGAGCGACCACAATATCGCTTGAAACGCCATTGAAAATCATCTTTGCTGAAGTGATAGCGCTGTCGTTGATGGTCCCGTGCAAAGTCAGTGCCGGTTTCCAATAAGTTGTAGCCGGAGTAAGGAAGGTGATGATAGGGCCGCTGACCGTCAAGTCTTCAGAAATATCTGCTGCCGCAAGCTCGGCGAAACCGCGTCCGGGCGCATCGAGGCGTGCGACGCGCGGACCGCCATCTCCGCCCGGCAAAATGTAATTCGCAAGTAGGCGAGTCTGCCAGTCCGTGCTACGGACGAAAGCAGCATCGTACACATCAGGCTCATCGGTTTGGGCAATTCCTCCCTCTGCACCTGTCACCTCGAAGGCCGTGCCGCTGGCGTCGGTGACGATGTATGAATAAAGTGCAAAATAGCGAGGATGTGTATAGGTGCCTAACAGGCTGTCCAAATAAGCTGTTGAAATCCGAAATCTCAGAAGGTCGCTGGTCAAGGCATCCGCGTTGACCTCGAGGCTCGGGCCAGAGATGCCGCTGTCCTTGCCGACTTGCAAACGATTTTCCTTGACCGCGTCGTAAAAAGCGCCGCCGGGAGCGGAGAGAGTGCAGAACACCCCGGCATTGCCAACCTGCGGCGTCTCCAATTCCAGACCGTTTGGAGCCGCAGAATACACATCCTGAAGCTCCCTTGCAATCATCAAGGCCAAACGGGTGTTGTCGGTGATGTCGGCCATTTCAATGGTGAACAGCAGCGAGTCGCCGGTCGGCACTGCACTGATGTGAACGGCCTTTATGTCCGCGCTGTGTGCCGGTACGGATGCTGGATAGGAATACGGCTCGTCGCCAATGCCGTCCACATAATGATAACCAGACTTGGCGGTGTAGTAGCCGAAGGAATAAGATCGTTTCGCCGTTACGTTTTGGCCGTTGGTAAACTCTGCCACCAATTCGTAAACGCCTTCCGCGCTCAATTCAAGAGCGCCGGTAAGCTCGCCCGAGGCGGCGTCGAACTGAACGGACAGCGGGAGGCCGTTTTGCCGAACGGCGATGCTCCCCTCAAGAACGCCCCCTCCTCTCGCTCCTGGGTCCAGATAGAAGCGAAACGGCACAGCGCCGGCTTCGGTGAAAATCCGACCCTCCGATGGCTCCAGCAACTCCATCTGTGGTGTCGAATCCGCGACGGCGGTGAAATAGGAATTCAAGTTATTAAGACGATTCATGTGTGGATCGTCCGGATCGGAGGTCCAAATGCCATCGTTGAAATAGAACTTGTATTCATGATAGCCGGCTTCGATCTCCGCCACGGCTGTCCACACACCATCATGGTCCGCGTCCTCCATAACATCTCTTCGATTATTCCATGAGTTAAATGTGCCAACCAAAGATGCCTTGGTTACAGTGCCGGTAAAACTGAGGAATGAGCTATTGCTGTCAAATTCGAATCTCTTACGAATTTTGTAGATAACGAGTCCGATGTTGCGTTCAAATTCGGAGGTAAAAGAAGCAGACCCCACGGCACTGCTAACAGATATGGAGAACGTATGATTGCCGTTCTCCAAAGGCTGCGAAGGTTTGTAGGAGAATTTGCGTACGCTTTGGTCGTAGTAGGTAGCCGGATTGGCGAGTGCAATTCCGTTGATGGCCACACTCAGAGTGCTTGGATCAATGGGATTGCCATCGGACCAAGAAAGCTCAGCAGAAAAAGCCTGTCCAGCTTTTACCGTATCGACACTGCCGTGCTTTGGCAAAACATAGTAGACCATCGGATCCGCGACAACAATAACAGAGTTGTTGTTGTTTTGCGTGTTGATCAAATGATTGTCCGGATCGGTATATGCAAGCCCCCAATCAGAGTCCAAGACGAATTTGTACTCATGCGTCCCTTCGGACAAGGTCAGAGTTAATTCATATGTGCCATCGCCGTCGGGGTCGAGCATTTCATGACTGGCATTGTTCCAGCCGTTGAAGGTGCCAGCGATGAACACTTTCTGGAAATTCTCTTCCGGCGGATCAAAATGGAACTTGACGGGGATGGTTGCGGCGTGCGCGAGTGTTGCCGCGATTGAAATAATCGATATCATTATCAACCAAGTGGCTACGTGAGTTCTCTGCATTTGGTCACCTCTACGATTCTTGCTCTTTGGTACTCTGCTCATTAAAGAAAAAACGGGAGAGAGCGGTTGGATTCTCTCTCCCATTTGATGAACAGTAAAGTTTTTGAGAGTTTTGAACTATACCAATGATTGATTGGTATCTAAAAAGATTCTGGAGATTTCCATGACTGCCACCTTTGATTCAGAGACTCTATTGCAGCGTGAAAATCCTGATCATCACGCAACGCTCCCCGTAAAGATAGAAACTGGTCTAAAGGGGTCAGACGTACCATCCGTCCTTCTATGATAGGCTTAATTTTGTCCCCTTCGCGCAGATCCAATCGTCTCATAATCCAAGGTGGCAGGGCGATAACCTCATCGGCCGAGCTTTTTACTACAACAGTCATAATCCACCTCTTGCCACAAATAGCCATTGCAGTCCACTCAGCCAAGTAGTCGCTCAAATTACAGCAAGCTATCAAAATCCCAGCGCCAGCGTGAACTTTTGAATATTGTCAAACCTGCCAAAGGACTCGTAGGCATAGTCCACTTTGAGCGCCAAGCTGCCGCCAAAAGCGTATTTCAATCCGGCTCCTAAAGTCATGCCCTGCTCGCTGTCATCGGCGAATAGGGATGCATAGCCGCCGCGCAAGGCGAACATGTCCATTAGCACGTATTCAGCGCCGGCATTCACACTTTCCACATTGTCGCTGGGGTGCACCGCATCGACGGATAGCCAAAGGGCATTTTTCTCAACGTCCTGCAATACGTTGTAGGACACTCCGACCCTGAGGTTGAGAGGCATGTCGTAAGCATCCGTGCTCAGGTTGGCATTGATGCGCTCGTTGCTGCCCTCGCGCTGCGGATCCGAATCGTGCTGAACCAGAACGTCGCGGCCGCCCATTCGCATTTTGGTGCCAAAATTGGTAATCGCCGCACCAATCCGCAGGCCGCGGAATTGGGTGACGAACACCGTGCCAATATCGATGGCCAAGCCATTGGCCGAAGAGTTGAGGATGTACTCGTGCACGTATTTGGCGTTAAAGCCGATGGTGAACCGGTCGGTCAGCGAGCGCGCATAGGATAATCCCATTGCGTAGCTGCCGGCATTAAAACGTTGTCCGGTGCCTTCGGGATAAAGCTCAGTGGTGCGCTCCATCTCTCCCATGGTCATAAAATTGCCGAACAAGCCAAAAGTACCCATATCGCCCAAATTCATCACCAAGCCGGCATAGTCGAAATTGATGTCGGCGATCCATTCCGAATGGTTAAAGACCGCCTCGTTGCCGCGCACCAAAGCGATGCCGGCGGGATTCCAGAACAAGGCCAAAGCATCATTGGCAAGAGACACGTAGGCTCCACCCATACCTACTGCTCGTGCGCCAATGCCGACGTTCAAAAACGGCGCCGCTGTAGTCCCTACCTTGGAGACATTTTGGGCGAAAGTAACAGCCACGGGAAAGAGCAAAAACATGTAGACAAAAAGCATCTTTTTCATATACTGGCCTCAGCAAAAGTCAAGGGTTTCTGCAATTCAAAACTAAGATTTGCGCGTATTCTTCTTGGGCAATTCAAAAAACTGGTTAAAACCTTTGCGCTTTAGCGCACTCTCAAGCTTCTTATCACCTGTCCAAAGTACTCCATCCAATTCAAGCGTAAGCGCGACGTGAGGGGCATCGCTCTCGTCTACATCAGAGCACAGATCAAAAGCTTTTCTTCTGTTTGTCGGAGCAATGAGATCTTCTTTATAAATGTTGATCCGTTTCAGAAGGATGTGATAGAGTCTAATAAGCTCCTCTTCCGATAAACTGCTGGCTTTTACGATCCTTTCTTTGTGCTTGAACAACTCAATGAGAATAGCCTCACATACGAAAAACTGGTTGTTTGAGCTAAGGAGCATTTCGGAGAAACTTGATCGGCCACTTAGCAACATTGAAAAAATG